>JAOXSA010000242.1 GCA_025800245.1 Amphritea sp.
TGGAAAGGCGGTCTACAGGCTGGTCGAAATATTCACGGTTCATGGGCTCAACCCCTTGTATTATGCGGTGATCAGGCTGTTATTTGTACGTGATTCAGTTGCAAATAGCCATCAGAAAGTTATATTAGTCGGTAATAAATAAAGAGTGATACTGGCGTTGTTTATTCTTCTTTTTTGCCAGTGGCCTACCCTGCTCAGGGATATCACTCGCAAATGACTTTTCCGATCCGGAGCGTACCGTTCAGAAACGCTGTTTCAGGACACAATGACCGGGATCGGAATACCCCGTTGGAGCCTGCACATGACTGATAATAACCGCGTAATTATTTTTGATACCACCCTGCGGGATGGTGAGCAGAGTCCGGGTGCTTCTATGACCCGTGAAGAGAAAATGCGTATCGCCAAACAACTTGAAAAGATGCGTGTCGATGTCATTGAAGCTGGCTTTGCGATCGCCAGCCCAGGTGATTTTGAATCGGTTAAATCGATCGCTGATACGATCAAGGACAGCACGATCTGCTCCCTTTCCCGCGCACTGGATGCCGATATCGATCGTGCCGGTGAAGCACTGAAAAATGCTAACTCCGGTCGTATTCATACTTTTATTGCGACCTCACCGATCCATATGCAGTACAAACTCCAGATGGAGCCGCCAAAAGTGATTGAGCAGGCGGTTTACGCAGTGAAGCGAGCCCGTAACCTGATCGACGACGTAGAGTTTTCTCTGGAAGACGCCAGCCGCTCAGAACTGGACTTTATGTGCCGTATTATTGAGCAGGTGATCGATGCCGGTGCCCGTACAATCAATATTCCGGATACTGTGGGTTATGCGGTACCGGAAGAGTTCGGTCATACCATTAAGCAACTGATCGAGCGGATCCCTAACTCAGACAAGGCGATCTTTTCGGTGCACTGCCACAACGATCTGGGGCTGGCGGTAGCTAACTCCCTGGCTGCGGTTAACTGCGGTGCCCGTCAGGTAGAATGTACGATCAATGGTCTGGGAGAGCGTGCCGGTAACGCTTCTCTGGAAGAGATCGTGATGGCGTTGCGTACCCGTGAAGATGTGATGGGGCTGCATACGGGTATTGATACTACGCAGATCGTGCCGGCTTCCCGTCTGGTATCCAGTGTGACTGGCTTCCCGGTGCAGCCAAATAAAGCGATTGTCGGCGCGAATGCTTTTGCCCACGAATCCGGTATTCATCAGGATGGCGTGCTTAAACACCGTGAAACCTACGAGATTATGACCGCGCAGGATGTTGGCTGGAATGCCAACAAGATGGTGATGGGTAAGCACTCGGGTCGCAGCGCGTTCCGTAGCCGTCTGGAAGAGCTGGGCACCGTATTTGAGTCAGACGCTGAACTGAATGAAGCCTTTGCCCGCTTCAAGGATCTGGCGGACAAGAAACATGAGATCTTCGATGAAGATCTGCAGGCGCTGGTCAGCGATACCCGCGCATCTCACTACGAAAAATATAAGCTGAGCAGTCTGTCAGTCACCTCGCAAACCGGTGAGACTCCGGTCGCTAATGTAACCCTGGCAGTTGATGATCAGGAATCGGTTTCTGAGGCCTCGGGCAGTGGTCCGGTGGATGCGGCGTTTAAGGCCATTGAAGCAACGGTAAATTCTCAGGCATCGCTGGAACTGTATTCCGTGAATGCGATTACCAGCGGTACCGATTCTCAGGGTGAAGTGACCGTGCGACTGGAAAAAGGTGGCCGTATTGTGAATGGTCTGGGCGCGGATACCGATATTATTATCGCCTCGGCCAAAGCTTACGTACATGCACTGAACATGCTTGAGTCGACTGAAGAGAAAGCTCACCCTCAGGTGTAATAGCTGAAATCAGATTGGCGAGACAGGACTAACGGAGCAGATTTATGGATCAGTCGTTGCGGCATGAATATCTGGATGCCATGGGGATCACCAGTTGGTTGCCCCGGCGTCAGCTTAAGGCTGCGCGACCGACCCCGGACTGGGTGTTTGAGTTTTGCTGGCCAGAGCAAGCGCCTGCCGGAACAGCTCAGTCCAGCGGCGGCCCTACAGCAACCAGTGGAGCGCAGCCGACAGCGTCTCAGGCAATGGTATCACCTGAAGCATCCCGCGCTGCGGCGAAGCAGGCCCGTGCTGAACTGAATGCCAGTTTGTCCGGTGAGCCGTTACAGCCGGTCAAAACTCCTGTAGAAAGCACTCCTCCAGCTGAGCAGTCTGTATCTGCCGCAGTTGCTTCAGCCGATGCTTCGCTGACACCGGTTCCCCCGTCGGAGCCGGAGTATGTCTCCGCGACCGAACTTGATACTTCGGTTGATAAATCGGAGCAGGCACCGTTCAAACTGTCCTTCATGAGTTATGGCGATTGTCTGGTGATTGATTCACTGCCACCACACGCGCGGCAGTCAGCATCACAGGCCGATACCCATCAGCAGATACTGTTGGATAAGATTCTGCGATCAATCGGTCTGCAGGGCGGTACTGTTGCCAATTACTACATGCTGCCCTGGCCAATGTTTGCCAGCAAGTCCCTTGATCAGGGGCCGGAGCAGGCTCGTATGACCGTGCAGCACAAACTCAAGAAAACCCTTGAACGGCAACCTGTATCGGTGGTTCTGTTACTTGGTCAGGCCGCAGCACAGATGGTACTGGAGCGTTCTGAGCCGCTCGAACAGCTGAGGGGAATGCTGTTCAGTCTGCGCTCTGATGTGAAAACCCTTGCCAGTGCCAGCCTTACCGAGATGATGACTGTGCCGGGTTGTAAGCGGGAAGTCTGGACTGATCTGCAGCCGCTACTGGATCATCTTGAAAAGTCGGCTGGGGCCGCCGGGGCGTAATCGGTTGTCAGATTCTATCTCTGTCAGGCCGCTGAGTCTGGCTGACCTCAATGAACTGAAAGTTATTCAGGCTGACTGCTTTGGCAGTCACTGGTCTGAAGCACAGCTTTGCGCGTATCTGAGTAATGAGCGTGCGCTGTTTGCAGGCCTTTTTCAGCAAGGGCTTCTGGTTGGTTATGCACTGTTTACCACAGTGCTGGACGAGGCTGAGTTGCAGCAGATTGGTGTTGCCCGGTCATGTCAGGGGCAGGGACTGGCTAAAGGTCTGCTGCTTAATTGTCACCGTCAGTTGCTTAATAATGGCGTAGTCAGAGTGTTGCTTGAGGTCAGGGCTTCTAATAGTGCGGCAATCGAGTTGTATCATCGGACTGGCTATCAGCAGGACGGTGTACGCAAGGGTTATTATCCGCTGCCAGACGGTCGGGAAGATGCTGTTTTAATGAGCTGTGACATATCGACTCCTGCGACCGCTGACTAAACTGCCATCAATGTGATGATGGATCGATAAGATGAATCTGACTTCTGATCTGATAACTGGTTTCTGGTTCTGGTTTGCCCAGGCAGGCTACTTCATTGCGCTGGCGGTTGCTCTCTGGTTTGCCCCCTGGAAAACCTTGTTCAGTAATCGTCAACTGCAGCACCTGTTTATGGGGACTACAGTGGCTCTGATGGTACTCTGGCAGATGCGAGCCGGTATTTCTCCAGGGCTTGGCATCCATTTTCTCGGGGTGACGGTGCTGACGCTGATGTTTGGCTGGGATCTGGCAATTCTGTCTGCCAGCGCAGCTTTGCTGGGGACAACACTGATGGGGCAAGAGAGCTGGAACGGCTTTGCGGTCAATGGTCTGTGTACTATCGTGATTCCTGTCATCGCCAGTTATGGTGTCCTGCGTCTTGTGGAAGCCAGGTTTCCGCCTAATTTCTTTGTCTATCTGTTTCTCTGCGCGTTTCTTGGAGCTGGCTTTGCCACGCTGTGCGGCGGCCTGAGTATGGGCTTTCTGCTGTGGATCAGTGATGTCTACACCGGCACTAAAATCCAT
>JAOXSA010000243.1 GCA_025800245.1 Amphritea sp.
TTTCTATTTTATTCATCTTGAGTCCTGTTACTGTTCCCAGCCAAATTCATCAGCCCACCAGTAAAATAGATCGCTTCGCTTGCGAGTGGCTGGACCGCTACGCTTGCTAGTGGCGAGAAGGAGCCCGATGAATTCGGAGACTTTTATCAGGCTTGGGTGCCACCATTAAACAGGTCGATCTCTGGGCCTTGGCTCGGCATAAAGCGTTGCTCGGCTTGTAGTTCAAGTAGCGCCTCTTCAAACTCGTCATCATCCATTGAGAACCAGTAATCAGGCTTGCGGTTGTTTTTAGTATCCCAGGCGGCCGTGGTGGGGTCTTTTGCTCTGGTGGGCTCCAGTTCCGGGACATCGGGCATCGGTTGGCTGGTGTCCATATAGCGCTGGATCAGGTTCCAGATGCGCTCTAACTCATCCGGTTGTTGGCTGCTAGTGAAGGTATGCAGGGGGATACTGTCTGAATAGCGGTTATAACGGTGCACCAGATGCAGTTGATAGCTCAGTATTCCCTGATGGCTGGGGCTGCTGACCAGATAACAGTCGAACTCCGGGAAAGGATGGCTGTAGAGCTCTTTATTGTTTTTATAGCG
>JAOXSA010000245.1 GCA_025800245.1 Amphritea sp.
GCTGTTGGTAACTGCGCATCGCCCAAGAGAGCCCGCGGCTGCGCCGATGAAACATCAGACTGGCGCTGAGATAAACCATCAACAGCATTTTGATAAACGGCACAATAATCGCTGTCATCAAAACGAGCGCAGATACGGCATACAAGCGGCTATCGTAGAGTGCCACCACCGAACTAAAGATCGTCTCTTGTTGTGCCAGGCCTAGCGCTTGTAGCGAGAGAATCGGAAATAAGTTTGCAGGAAAGAATAAGATAAGCCCGGTAATTGCCAACGCTAACGTGCGCTCGACTGAGCGGTGGTGACGTGCCACCAGTGTGTAGCCGCAGCGTGGGCAGTTAGCTTCCTGCTTATCGGGGACTGCTCGCTGATGCATGAGGTAGTCGCATTCAGGGCAAGCCCAGAAACGGTGGGCATGTCGAGTTTCGGAGCGAGGTGGCATCGGTTGAGATCAGTTCCTTTCAGCAATCCGTATGAGAAGCGTGCCGTGAAGCACTAAGCCTAGCAGAAAGCCGTGTATTAACCGTGTTTCAGAAGAGGCTTTTCGCTATAGTACAGCTAACTTCAGAGGAGTAGAAATATGTCCGAAAAATCAGGTGATTTAACACAGCTACGGCGCGAATATGTGGCCGAGGGATTAATGCGAAGCGATATGGCAGCAGATCCTGTTGAGCAGTTCTCGACATGGTTCGACATAGCATGCCAAGCGCGTCCGGATGATGCCTCCTCCATGACGTTAGCAACGGCCAGCAAAACCGGGATGCCGTCGGCGCGTATCGTTTTGTTAAAGCACTTCGATGCAGATGGTTTTGCCTGGTATACCGACTACGAAAGTAATAAGGGGAAGGAGCTAGCTGAGAACCCGCAAGCGGAGCTGATGTTCTACTGGTACGGGTTGGAGCGCCAGATTCGTATCCAAGGGCGTGTGGAGAAACTCGATCCTGCCAAGGGTGAAGCCTATTTCCATGCGCGTCCATTGGGTAGCCAGCTCAGTGCGGCGATCTCTCATCAGAGTGCGCCGGTAGATAGCCGCGAAGAGCTTGAAGCACGAGTAGAAGCTTTATCACAACGCTGCGGCGATCAGGTAGAGCGCCCAGAGCGCTGGGGGGGATATCGTCTCGTGCCGCAACGCTTTGAGTTTTGGCAGGGACGTGAGAACCGTCTACACGACCGATTCTGCTACACGTTAACCGCTGATGGTTGGACGTTGACGAGATTGCAGCCATGAGCGATATACCAATCATCGTCGATACAGCGGCCGACTTTGACAGTGTCGTGATCTGGATGCACGGCTTAGGAGCAGATGGATCTGATTTCCCGCCTGCAATTCCTTACTTATCATTGCCTGAGTCGCTTAAAATTCGC
>JAOXSA010000256.1 GCA_025800245.1 Amphritea sp.
TCGCACTTCCCGGCTGGCGGCAACAGCAAGCCTCGCTCTACCATCATGGTTGTTCAGCGTAAGGATGGCGGCATTATCGCTGCATAACCGGGGAACCGGCGAATAAGTCAGGTACTTTCTCTGCGGGACGATAAAGCCGTCTTAAACGCGAAAGCGTACGCAGGGAATGGCTAGCCCTTTTCAAGTACGCTGACAATGTAGAAGGCGGCTTTAGCGCCCGCCCGAAGGGGCTTACAGAGCGATCCTATCTCTTTGTTAACGATTTTCGACAGGCAACCAGCATGCCTGTAATCGTTGCCTCGAGCTAGAACCGCTCTGTAAGCCAGAGGCGTGCCTGACTTATTTGCAGGTTCCTTAGCCTTTGGCGATCATATTGCCGTGCCGGGTTTCGCCAGCGGCAGCCAGCGCGTCGAGATAACGCTGCCAGTACTGATCATGGTTATGACACAGGTCGTACAGGTATTCCCAGGTGTACAGGCCGCTGTCGTGACCGTCATCAAAAATGATCTTCAGGGCGTAATTGCCCGCAGGTTCAAGACCGGTGATGCCGACCAGCTGTTTGCCGGTCTGAAGTATATGGTTACCGATGCCGTGGCCGCGTACTTCAGCGGATGGCGAATGTACCCGCAGGTACTCGGCAGTCAGCTCGAACTGGCTGCCGTCGGCATAGGTCAGTTCCAGGGTGCGTGACTTGCTGTGCAGTTTAATATCCTGCGGCAGGGGTGTCTGGCTCATATAAAAACCTCTGATGGAGCGCTGGTAAACGACCCTAGCGCTCCCTGTTCAGATAATTACAGGATGTAGTGGCTCAGATCTTCATCCTGGCTCAGTTCCGCCAGGTACTGATCCACATAGGCTCGGTCGATCTGCAGTCTCTGGCCGGATTTATCCGATGCGGTGAAAGAGATCTCTTCCAGCAGTCGTTCCATCATAGTGTGCAGACGACGGGCACCGATGTTCTCGGTTTTCTCATTCACCTGATAGGCCAGCTCGGCGATGCGGTCGATGCCTTCCTGCTGGAATTCAACGCTGACGCCTTCAGTAGCCAGCAGTGCACGGTACTGTTCGGTCAGCGAGGCGCTTGGTTCGGTCAGGATACGACGGAAATCGTCAGGGGTCAGAGCGTTCAGCTCTACCCGGATTGGCAGGCGGCCCTGCAGCTCCGGAATCAGATCGGATGGTTTGGCCAGATGGAATGCACCGGAAGCGATAAACAGAATATGATCGGTTTTGATCATGCCGTATTTAGTGGTCACGGTGCTGCCTTCGATCAATGGCAGCAGGTCACGCTGGACGCCCTCACGGGAAACATCTGCGCCGGTACCCTCACGTTTACAGACTTTGTCGATCTCATCCAGGAACACGATACCGTTCTGCTCTACCGCATCGATCGCTTTCTGCTTCAGGTCGTCATCGTTGACCATCTTCGCCGCTTCTTCGTCGATCGCTTGTTTCAGGGCGTCTTTCACTTTCATACGACGGGTCTTCGCCTGACCACCGCCCATGTTAGAGAACATGCTCTGCAGCTGGCTGGTCATCTCTTCCATTCCCGGAGGCGCCATGATCTCAACACCCATCTGCGGCTGACTCAGTTCGATATCGATCTCTTTATCGTCCAGTTTGCCTTCGCGCAGTTGCTTGCGGAACAGCTGGCGGGTGGCGCTGTCGGTTTTGGTTTCAGGCTCTGCATCAAAGCCGGTTGGGCGTGCCTGTGGCAACAGGGCATCCAGAATACGTTCTTCTGCTGCGTCTTCAGCGCGGAAGCGGACTTTATCCATCTCCTGCTCGCGCAGCATCTTGATCGCCATATCAACCAGATCACGGATGATGGTCTCTACGTCACGGCCGACATAACCCACTTCAGTAAATTTAGTTGCTTCGATTTTGATGAACGGTGCGTTAGCCAGTTTCGCCAGACGGCGGGCGATTTCGGTTTTACCGACACCGGTCGGGCCGATCATCAGAATGTTCTTCGGTGAAACTTCAGCGCGCAGATCGGTATCCAGCTGCATGCGGCGCCAGCGGTTCCGCAGCGCGATAGCCACGGAGCGTTTGGCGTCGTCCTGACCAACAATGTGGCGATCCAGTTCGGAAACGATTTCACGGGGTGTCATGTTAGACATCGATGGATTCTCCAGAAAATATCAGGCTCAGACCGCTTTCGACGGCAGCTGCTCAATGGTCAGGTTAGCATTGGTGAAGACGCAGATATCAGCGGCGATCTGCAGGCTTTTTTCCACAACATCGCGGGCACTCAGGTCGGAGTTATCCACCAGGGCGCGGGCTGCAGCCAGGGCGAAGTTGCCACCGGAGCCGATAGCGATAACGCCGTCTTCCGGCTCGATGATGTCGCCGCTGCCGGAAATCAGGTAGGTCTTTTCGCTGTTAGCTACCAGCATCAGTGCTTCCAGCTTGCGCAGTACACGATCACCGCGCCACTCTTTGGCCAGACTGACAACCGCATTAAAGATGTTGCCCTGGTGTTTCTCCAGTTGTTGCTCAAACAGATCCAGCAGGGTGATGGCGTCGGCGGTGCTGCCGGCGAAACCGGTAATTACGTCGTGTTTAGCCAGACGGCGAACTTTACGGGCAGTGCCCTTCATAACGGTGTTGCCCAGCGATACCTGGCCATCGCCACCGACAACAACCTGGTCGCCGCGGCGAACTGAAACAATAGTGGTCATGGGTATTTAAATCCCGAGTCTGATTCGTCTTATTACAGAATGACTATAGATATGGGAGCGCTGAGCGGGATTTCAAGTCGGATGTCGCTTGTGCTGAAAACGACCTGATTTGCAGGAGGAGGCTGACTCAGTCGATCCGTTTGACCAGCGGCTGAATATTCAGCCGTACCAGACGGTCCTGCGCTTTATTCAGTTGAGAGCGATTGTCGAACGGGCCGGTACGGACCTGATGCCAGACAGTACCATTACTATTTGTGACTTTGCGGGTATGGACGTTGGGCAACCCTTCCAGGATCAACTGGGCACGCATGCGTTCGGCATCGGTGCTGCTCTGGAATGAGCCGACCTGCAATACATAGGTGTGCTTGGGTTTGACGTCTTTGGGGGTGGATTTGTAAGGCTCGACATTGGTGGTGTCGACCTCACTTTCCGGCAGCATTTTATAAAACTCGAACCGCTCTGACTGTTCGACTACCGGTGGATTGCCCGAGGTTGAACTCTTATCAGTCGCAGCAGGTTTAGCGGCAGTTTGCGGCTTGCTGGTGGTTGGCCTGGGTTGCGGTTTCGGGGCTGGCTTCGCCGGTGCAGTCGCTTTTGCGGATGGTGCGTCGGTGTTATCCGGACGCACCGAGGTCAGTTGCCATAAGCCATAACCGAAACCAACCAGAAATAGCAGACTCAGGACTACTTTAAGCAGAGGCTGAGAACGCTTTTGCGGCGCTGGTGCACTCTTCTTTTTGCGCGGCGCGCGGCTGGCGGCCGCGTTGCTGCGTTTTTTCTTAGCGTAGTCCCGGGTGGCCATCGCTTACATCTGCTCCGGTGCAGAGACACCCAGCAGATCCATACCATTGGCCAGGACGTGGCGTACGGCAACGGCCAGCGTCAGGCGGGCATTACGCAGTTCAGCGTCTTCTACCAGTGTCTTCTCTGAGTTGTAGTAGGTGTGGAATTCGCTGGCCAGGTCGTACAGGTAGTTGGCGATCTGGTGTGGTTCGCGAGAATTCGCGGCACGCTTAACCACTTCCGGATAACGACCCAGGTTGATGACCAGACGTTTTTCGGATTCCAGTTCAAGTCGTCCCAGAGCGGCTACGCCAGTCGCTTCGTCCCAGCTCAGTTCGTTATCCGCCAGTTTGCGGAAGATAGAGCAAACACGGGCGTGGGCATACTGAATGTAGTAAACCGGGTTGTCGGCAGATTCTGAACGGGCCAGATCGATGTCGAAGGTCAGATGGCTGTCAGATTTACGCGCCGCCAGGAAGTAGCGGGTAGCATCGCGGCCTACCTCTTCGATCAGATCACGCAGGGTTACGTAGCTACCGGCACGCTTGGAGATTTTTACCTCTTCGCCGCCTTTCATGACTGTTACCATCTGGTGCAGAACGTAGTCTGGCCAGCCTTTTGGAATATCAGCTTGCAGTGCCTGCAGACCGGCGCGTACTCGGGTAATAGTGCTGTGGTGGTCGGCTCCCTGCTCGTTGATGACAGTATCAAAACCGCGCTGCCACTTGTCCAGGTGGTAGGCAACATCCGGTACGAAGTAGGTGTAACCACCATCAGTTTTGCGCATTACTCGGTCTTTGTCATCGCCGAAGTCGGTGGTGCGCAGCCACAGTGCACCACCGTCTTCGTAGGTGAAGCCGTTGTCGATCAGGGTCTTAACTGCCGCATCGACTTTACCTTCGCTGTACAGAGAAGATTCCAGGAAGTAGACATCGAAATCAACGGCAAACGCCTTCAGGTCCAGATCCTGCTCGTGACGCAGGTAGGCCACAGCAAAGTGGCGGATCGCTTCGATATCATCGGCGTCGCCGGTACCGGTGAAGGTCTGGTCGGCGGACTCGACGGTCTCTTTGCGCATGTAGCTTTCGGCCAGTTCAACGATGTAATCACCGCGGTAGCCATCGGCAGGCCAGCTCGGATCTTCCGGTGTCAGGCCTTTGCAGCGTGCCTGTACCGACAGCGCCAGATTATTGATCTGCTGACCGGCGTCGTTGTAGTAAAACTCACGGGTAACTTCCCAGCCATTGGCGTCCATCAGGCGGCACAGGCAGTCGCCGACAGCGGCGCCACGGCCGTGACCGATATGCAGTGGGCCGGTTGGGTTGGCGGAAACAAATTCCACCTGAACCTTTCGGTCAGCACCGTCGTTGTTGCGCCCGTACTGATCCTTCTGTTCCAGAATGCTGGCAACCAGGCTGGCGGTAGATGCGTCACTGACAAAGAAATTGATAAAGCCCGGACCTGCAATTTCAGTTTTTTCAACATTGTCGGAGGCCGGTAGTGCTGCGCAGATTTTCTGGGACAGCTCGCGCGGATTAGTGCCAGCAGCTTTAGCCAGCGTCAGGGCGATATTGGATGCGAAATCACCGTGCGCCTTATCGCGGGTGTTTTCTACCATGATTCGGGGCTGAACGTCTGCCGGCAGGACGCCGTCTTCGATCAGTGTGTTCAGGGCAGTATTAATCAGATCCGCAATATGTTGTTTCATGCTTGTATGGTCACCGTTATGTTTCAGGTCATGCATCTACAGGGATGGCGCCGGAATAATGGGTCCGTCGGCGCATTAGCCTGGTCAGAGAACCGCGTATTATCCCCTGTTGCAGACTGTTTGTTAAGCCCTTAAACGGGCATCAGAACATATCAATCGGATCGACATCAATTGACCAGCGTACCCGGCGTGAATTCGGGTCGGATTCGATCTGATGGGTCAGATTCTGCAGCTGTTGGTGAAGGGCTTTCCGATCAGGGCTTTGCAGCACTAACTGTGCCCGAAACTGGCCGGCGCGTTTCTCCATTGGTGAAGGGAATGGGCCGAGCCACTGTATCCCCTGAGGCTGAAGAATATCTTCCTGCAGCAGCAGTCGCAGTTGTCCCAGAAACTGTTCGGCGATGGCGGGCTGGTTCGCTTCCGCCCGTAGCAGTGCGCAGTGAATAAACGGTGGCAGTTGTGCGCCCTGGCGCTGATTCAGTTCCTGCTCTGCGAATGCCTGATAACCTTCCTGTACCAGGCTGGTGATAGTCGGGTGGTCGGCATGGTAGGTCTGCATGATAACTTTGCCAGGATGATCAGCCCGGCCTGCACGACCAGCCACCTGCAAAATCAGCTGGGCGGTACGTTCCATGCCGCGGAAATCGGCGCTGAACAGGCCGCTATCGGCACCCAGAATGGCGACCAGTGTTACTTTAGGAAAGTGATGGCCCTTGGCCAGCATCTGAGTACCCACCAGGATGCAGGGATCGCCCTGATTCACCTTGTCCATGATCTGCTGCATGGCGTGTTTGCGTTGGGTGGTATCGCGATCGGCCCGTATCACAGGGAATTCCGGGAACAGCTTTATCAGTGCCTCTTCGGTGCGCTCGGTGCCTTCGCCGACGGGTTTCAGCTCGGTGCTACCGCAACTGTCGCACTGCATCGGTACCGGGCGCTGGCTGTCACAGTGGTGGCAGTGCAGGTGTAGCGGTTTGCGGTGCAGAGTCATGTGGGCGTCGCAGCGGCGGCAGTCGGCCAGCCAGCCGCAGTCGTGGCACATCAGTGTCGGGGCAAAGCCGCGCCGGTTCAGGAATAGCAGTACCTGAGTGCCCTGCTGCAGGTGGTGACGAATCTGCTGGACCAGAGGTTGAGACAGACCGTCCTGCAGCGGTAACTGGCGAATATCCAGTAACTCAAATTCTGGAGGTCGGGCATTGCCGGCCCGTTGATTCAGTTGTAGCCACTGATAACGCTTCTGGCGGGCATTATGCAGTGTTTCAATGGATGGCGTTGCGGTACCCAGTACCACCGGGATGTTCTCATGATGAGCGCGCATGACTGCCAGATCGCGGGCTGAATAGCGGAAACCTTCCTGCTGTTTGAAGGAGGCGTCATGTTCCTCATCGATAAAGATGATGCCGGGCTGTTTCATCGGGGTAAAGATGGCTGAACGGGTACCAATAATGATCCGTGCGACACCTTCCCGTGCCTGTAGCCAGGCATCAAGGCGTTGTCGGTCGGTCATATTGGAGTGCATCACTACTACCGGGACATTGAAGCGGGCTTTAAAGCGGGCAACAGTCTGCGGTGTCAGGCCGATCTCCGGTACCAGTACCAGTGCTTGTCTGCCTTTCCTTATATAAGCCTCAATCGCCTGCAGATAGACCTCTGTTTTACCTGACCCTGTTACACCCTGCAGCAGATAGGGGGCAAAGCTCTGTGAGCTGTTGATCTGTTCAACGGCATGGTGTTGTTCCGGGTTGAGAGTCAGTGGTGCCTCGTGCAGCGGATCATCCTGGTGTGAAGGATGGTCTGGCTTGTGCTCAAAGGATTCTGCCAGCTGTTTTTCTTCCAGTTTCTTTAATAGAGGGGGCTGACCACCTTCGGCGCGGATTGCATCGGTACTTATCCCTTTGGGGTGCTCCAGCAGCAGTTGTAACAGCTCACGTTGTCTTCCGGCACTTTTGCTGAGCTGGTCGATACTGGCCCCTTGGGCTGCCCGCCACAGATGTTGATGGGCGTATTCGCAGGGTTCACCTTTGCGCAGCAGTACCGGAAGCGCCTGACTCATGACTTCGCCCAGTGGGTGCTGATAGTAGGATGCAGACCAGCGCGCGAGCCTGAACAGGGTGTCTGGCAGTGGTGGTGTCTGATCGAGAATGCTGAGGGCCGGCTTCAATTTATTCGCGGGTACTTCTGTGGTGTCGCTGACCTCCATCAGAACGCCGGTTACCTCCCTGCGGCCAAAGCTGACCTGAATACGCGTGCCGGGGGACAGTGAATCGGTATCACATCCATCGGGCGGCAGGTAGTCGAACAAGCGCCGCAAAGGTGAGGGGATGGCGAGTCGGAGATATGGCATTCAGTGGGCTTTGTCTGTTTCAGAATCCGGATGGCAAGTGTAAGGCGTTTTCTTATAGCTGTCATGCGGCTGTCGGTGTCGTAAATTGTGCGTTGGCTGTGCTTGCTGCCGGGCAGAACTGTGCGTATAATGCCCGGCCTTGATCCCATAGGTCGATTGTCTTCTTGTTTTATAAGGCAGCGGCCTGAATGCGGTGCCCGGCAAGAGATCGGGTGGCGGCATACAAAACTACTGAGGTTTAAAATGAAAAACGGTATCCACCCAGAATACTCTGAAATCAACGCTACCTGCTCTTGTGGTAACGTTGTTAAGACCAGCTCGACTATCTGCAAAGACATCCACATCGATGTATGCAGCCAGTGCCACCCGTTCTACACTGGTAAGCAGAAAGAAGCTACTACCGGTGGTCGCGTGGATCGCTTCAACAAGCGTTTTGGCGCTCGCAGCCTGAAGAAGTAATACTTCGGCACAGAATTTTTAAAAGGCACCCAATTGGGTGCCTTTTTTGTTTCTGGTCAATTCGGACTGATTTTCAGACTTTGGTGGAAACTGTAGAAGAAAGGTCTGTTTTTCATGGGGTAGGCATTGAATAAACACTGATAGCACCCCGGGAAGCAGTATAAGAAGCACTAAAGTGCCGCTTTTTGTCAGGATTTTTGGCTGTTTGCTGTGTTGAGAGGCGTGGTTGTTTTCTATATGATGCCTAGTCCCTATTTTTATAATATATGTTGGAACCGCGACCATGTCTGAAGATATGAAAAAAGCTGCACTCGATTATCACGAGTTTCCTCGGCCAGGTAAGATCAGTGTAGAGCTGTCTACTTCTGCTGAGTCTGCACGTGATCTGGCACTGGCTTATAGCCCGGGTGTTGCTGAACCTGTACGTGCAATTGCTGAAAATCCTGAGAATGCATACCGTTATACTGCTAAGGGTAACCTGGTAGCTGTTATTTCTAACGGTTCTGCAATTCTGGGTCTGGGTGATCTGGGTCCACTGGCATCCAAGCCAGTAATGGAAGGTAAATCCCTGCTGTTCAAAAAGTTTGCCGGTGTTGACTCCATCGATATCGAAGTCGATTCTGAGAGCCCGCAGGCACTGATTGATACCGTTGCACGTATCGCTGACACCTTTGGTGGCATCAATCTGGAAGACATTAAAGCGCCTGAGTGTTTTGAAGTAGAGCGCGCTCTGATTGAACGTTGCAACATTCCTGTATTCCACGATGATCAGCACGGTACTGCAATCGTTACAGCTGCGGGTATGATCAATGCGCTGGAACTGGCTGGTAAGAAGCTGGAAGAAGCGTCTATCGTATGTCTGGGTGCAGGCGCAGCTGCTCATGCTTGTATGACGCTGCTGGTGAATATGGGTGCCAAGGTTGAAAACATCTACATGATCGACCGTACCGGTGTTATCCATTCCGGTCGTGATAACCTGACGCCTCAGAAAGCTGCATTCGCAACTGAAACTGATAAGCGTACTCTGGATGATGCCATCGAGGGCGCTGATGTATTTGTTGGTCTGTCTGGGCCGAATCTGCTGAGTGGTGAGCAGCTGAGCAAGATGGCGGCTAACCCGGTGGTATTTGCCTGCGCTAACCCGGATCCGGAGATTCGTCCGGAGCTGGCTCATGAAACCCGTGATGATGTCATTATCGGTACCGGTCGTTCTGATTTCCCTAACCAGGTGAACAATGTACTGGGCTTCCCATTCATCTTCCGTGGTGCGCTGGATGTTCGTGCAACAGCGATCAATGAAGAGATGAAGATGGCTGCGGTACGTGCTCTGGCAGATCTGGCGAAACAACCGGTAACGCAGGAAGTACTGACTGCTTACGAGCTGGACTCACTGGAGTTCGGTCGTGATTACATCATTCCGAAACCAACTGATTCCCGTCTGCTGGGTGCGGTATCTGAAGCGGTTGCTCAGGCTGCGATCGATAGCGGTGTTGCTCGTCTGCCGCTGCCGGATCACTATCCGCTGACAACAGTAGATGCGTTGATCAATAAGTAAGGTTAACGACCTGAAATAAAAAAAAACCGGCTAATGCCGGTTTTTTTGTGCCTGTGATCAGTGCCGTATCAGAATATCTCGTCTGGCGTGTCAGCACTGCCGGTCTGAGGCTGATTCGGATTCATAGCGATCTCTGTGGGTACCTGATTCTCAGGGAATACCTCAAACAGTGCATTGTCTTGCCCCGGGTAGGCCAGCAGGCCCGTCTTTGGGTCAATGCGGACGCTGATCATACCGTCCGGCTGTGCCGCTGGTTCGTCGGCGCTATCAGATAGCGCCGTTTCCATAAAGTCGATCCAGATTGGCAGTGCTGCTGTGCCCCCGAACTCCCGTCGTCCCAGAGTTGAAGGCTGATCAAAACCGACCCAGGCGGTAGCAACGACGTCTTTGTTGAAGCCGGAGAACCAGGCGTCTTTCTGATCGTTGGTAGTGCCGGTTTTGCCAGCCAGGTCGCTACGCTTGAGGCTGGTTGCCCGACGTCCGGTGCCCCGGGTAATAACGTCCTGCATGATGTTATAGATCATGTATGCGGTATCCGGTTGCATGATCTGTTCAGCAAGTGGCTGGGTGCTCAGTTGAGTGCCTGTCGGTGGTTCGCTGGCTGCAGAGGCCGGCTGCGCAGTGGTATCTGTGGTTCCGGTTTCTGTGTTGCCGGAGAGCTGAATGTCACCCAGGTTGTCCGGAACTTCAATACTCTGTTCCACGTAGGTGCAATCAGGACAGACTGTGTCAGGACGGGCCTGGAACAGGACGTTGCCCTCTGCATCTTCAATGCGCTCTATAAAGTAAGGTTGTACTTTATAGCCCTGGTTGGCCAGGCCTGCATAAGCTGTTACCAGTTCCAGTGGGGTAACGTCAGCACTGCCCAGTGACAGTGACAGGTTGCCAGGCAGGCGGGCTTTGTCAAAGCCGAAACGAGTCAGGAATTCGGTAGCGGTATCAATTCCGATTGAACGAAGAATACGGATTGAAACCAGATTGCGCGATTTATACAGCGCTTCACGCAGACGGGTCGGGCCATAGAACTTCTTGCTGTAGTTCTCCGGACGCCAGTTGGATTCCAGATTATTGTCATGGAACACCACAGGTGCATCATTGATGATGGTGGCCGGTGTGAAACCCTGCTCCAGTGCTGAAGCATAGATGAATGGCTTCAGGTTAGAGCCTGGCTGGCGTTGAGCCTGAGTCGCCCGGTTGAACTTGTTATGGATAAAGTTAAAGCCGCCAACCAGTGCCAGAACGGCACCGTTACGAGGAGACAGTGCTGTGAACGCGCCCTGTACCTGAGGTACCTGCGCCAGGCGCCAGTTGCTATCCTGTTGGCGTACCCGTATCAGGTCGCCAGCCTGGAATATTTCTTCAGCAGTTTTGGGGGCTTTACCCATACGATTCGGGCCCTTATATGGCTGAGCCCAGTTCATCATGTCCCATTCAAGGGTGATTTGTCCGGTGCCTTTTATATAGATGCTGGCTTGCTGCTTTTCCGTGCTCAGTACGATGGCTGGTTCCAGCGGGCCATAAGTCGGCTGCTTTTTCAGGAACGCGGCAACAGATTCGTCTGAAAGGTCCGTTACAGCCTGGGCTTTCTCTGGGCCAAAGTAACCGTGTCGTTCGGTATATGCCAGCAGGCCGTTCTCGACTGCGAGATTGGCTGCTGCCTGCATATCGCTGTTCAGGGTGGTGTAAACCTTCAGACCATCGGTATAGAGTGCTTCATCAAAATGTTGATACAGCTCATTGCGAACCATTTCAGCAACATAAGGGGCATACAGGTCGATCTGTGTGCCGTGGTACTCTGCCGTGACCGGTTCATTACGGGCAATTTCATACGCTTCGTCGTTAATGAAGCTGAGGCTGTGCATCCGCTTAAGGATCCAGTTTCGGCGTTCCAGTGCTCTGCTTGGATTAGTGATCGGGTTGTAGGCTGAGGGGGCTTTAGGCAAGCCGGCGATCATCGCCAGCTGTGCGATGGTCAGTTGGTCAATATTCTGGCCGTAGTAAATATTGGCAGCAGCCTGGATACCGTAGGAGCGGTGGCCGAGATAGATCTTGTTAACATAGAGTTCAAAGATCTCTTCTTTACTCAGTTCCTGCTCAATGCGCAGTGACAGAAGGATCTCATTGAATTTACGGACAAAGGATCGTTCCCGGGTCAGAAAGAAGTTCTTGGCGACCTGCATGGTGATGGTGCTGCCGCCACTCTGGATGCGGCCGCTGCTGGCCAGTTGATAAGCGGCGCGGGCAAGGCCTTTGATGTCGATGCCGATATGGCTGAAGAAGTCCCGGTCTTCGGCTGCCAGAAGGGCGTTAACAAAGTTGTCGGGTACCTGTTCGAAGCCAATGGGAGTGCGGCGTTTTTCGCCAAACTCTGAGATCAGCTTGTCATCGGCAGAAAATACTCGCAGCGGTGTTTGCAGGCGCACCTCTTTCAGGGCCTGAACATCCGGCAGCTTGGGAGCATAATAGAAGTAGGCGCCAGCCAGGGCTGTAACGCCGAGAAGAGCACCCACGATGGTGAGTTTCAGGCCGAGCTTCAGTAACGATCTCAGTAAATTCATGCTAAGTTGCTTTAAAGTTAAGATTTTTATTGCCGAGTTATTATATCTGGAAGAAAGTGTTAGCCACTAGTGAAACAGTGGTTTAATTTTTGTCAATTCCGCGTTAGAGTCTTTAGCGACGGACAGTGCTGGATATTTAAGGACAATTTATTGTGCTCAGCTTTCTGAAAAAGCAGGAAAAGGGGTGGGTCGGTATCGATATAGGCTCGTCTTCGGTGAAAATGGTGACATTGTCCCGGAGAGGCGAGGCTATGCAGCTGGATTCCTACGCAATTATGCCGTTACCTTCCAGTGCTGTAATTGATAGCAGTATCCAGGACGTCGGTCAGGTATCTCAGGCTATTGAAACCGGTCTGAAAGTCTGTGGCGGAGGGCTGACTACCTCTGTTACAGCCGTGCCTTCCTCTGCTGTTATCCTCAAAACTATCCAGCTGAGCAGTGCTTTTACCGAGTTTGAACTGGAAGAGCAGGTTAAGCTCGAAGCCGACAGATTTATTCCCTATCCACTGAACGAAGTAGCTCTGGATTTTGAAATCCTGGGGGCTGTTGAAGGCCATGACGAGCTGAATAACATTATGTTGGTGGCTTGTCGTAGGGACGATGTAGAGCTCCGGGAAGATGCAATTAACGGCGCTGGCCTGAAGTGTGAAGTGGTCGATGTCGACCGGTTCAGTACTGAGCGTGTGTATCCGCTGTTGCAGGAACCGGGTTTTAATGAAGATTCACTTATCGGCCTGGTTGATATTGGTGCTTCGACTCTCACTCTGAATGTTTTTAAGAACGGTGAAATTGTTTATAACCGTGAGCAGGCGTTTGGTGGTAATGATCTGAGTAACGCCATTCACCAGCAGACAGGCATGAGTGCTTCTGAAGCTGAGCAGCAGCTGCGTGCTGGCGAACTATCTGATGATCTGGTCCAGAACCTGGTTCTGCCTTTCCGCAGCACAGTTTCCCAGCAGGTATCCCGGGCGCTGCAGTTTTTCTATTCTTCCGGACCGCATAATGAATTGAGTAAGCTCTATCTGCTGGGTGGTACAGCCTCTATCGATGGTCTGGCTGAGCAGATGGCTGCAGAAGTGGGAGTGGCTACCGAAGTTGGCAACCCCTTTATTCGTATGGTGATTAATCCGAAGCTGAACCCTCAGCGACTGACACTTGATGCTCCTACTCTGGTTAAGGCCTGTGGTATGGCGCTGCGCAGCTTCGACCACTAGGAACCGGCTATGGCAAAAATTAACTTAAGAGCCTGGCGGGAAGAGCAGGCAGCAGAGAGACAGAAGCAGTTTGCAGTGAATGCAGTTGCTGCAGCATTTCTTGGCGCTGTTGTTGTGTTTCTGATCGGTTTTTACTTTGATCTGCAAACTGATCGTCAGAAGGCCCGTAACAGCTACCTGAATCAGGAAATAGCGTTGCTGGATGCCCAGCTCAAAGAGATCAAAAATCTCAAGCAGCAGCGTGCCCGCCTGCTTGATCGTCTGAATGCGATTGAGGAGTTGCAGGGAACTCGTCCGCTGATCGTTCGAAGCTTCGACGAAATGGTCCGGGTGTTACCCGACGGCATTTATTATCTTAAGCTGGCCCGGGAAGCGGACACGATTAAGCTAGAAGGCAGAGCTGAGAAGAGTGATGACGTTTCCACGCTGATGAGAAGTATCTATGCCAGCATCTGGTTTGGTGAGCCTAACTTGTCTTCGGTGGCGAATGATGAAGCTATGAAGAAATTTAATCTGACTGTACCGGTCCTGAAGCCAGAACAGGATGAGGAGACCGACTCATGAGTATGGATGGTCTGAAAAACAGCTTTAAAGGCTTTGATCCGAATGATCTGGATCTGAGTACATCGGGTAACTGGCCTGTAGGTGTAAAGGTGATCACTTACTTGCTGGTTTTTTCTATTGTGGTCGGTCTGGGCTTTTATTTTTACATTACCGATATCCAGAAAGGGCTTGACCGGGAAATCAATCAGGAAAATGGCCTGAAGCAGCAGGTTACGATCAAGACGACTCAGGTTGCCAGTCTGGCTCAGCTACGACAGCAGATGGAAGATGTGGAAGAACGCTTCTCTGAACTGCTTAAACAGCTTCCAACTGAGAAGGAAGTACCCGGACTGCTTGAAGATATTACCGAAATCGGGCGCTCCAGTGGTCTGGATATCCAGTCGATTACTCTGCTGGAAGAGAAAAAGAACGAGATTTTTATTGAGCTGCCGATCAGCATTGAGGTGAGTGGTACATACCACCAGATGGGGCAGTTCGTCAGTGGTGTGGCTGCGATTCCAAGGATCGTAACTCTGCATGATTATAATATTGAACCATTGGATCGGTCGCAGGGCGGAAATGAGTTCCGGTCGGATACTAATGCAGACCTGAAAATGACAATCAATGCGAAGACGTATCGCTATGACGACACACAGTAAACGTTCAGGAAACAGAACTCTCAGGGGGGCGGTAGCTGTATTGCTTCCTGTCCTGATGTCTGGTTGTGTCTGGATTGAAGATACAGCAGATCTGCGTAGTTTTGTGGCGCAGGAAAAACAGAAGAAGACTGTAAGGGTAGAGCCGCTGCCGGAATTTAAGCCTTATCATAGTTTTATCTATGAAGGGGCGAGTATGCGAAACCCATTCAAGCCTCTGGTTGCCTTGATCAACCCCGATAAAATTCCCGGCGGTGATGTGGCCGGTAAGAAGCCCGATATTGATCGTGAGAAAGAATATCTGGAGACGTTTTCTCTGGATAATCTGAAGATGGTGGGCAGTATCAATAAAAGTTCTGATACGCGCTGGGCATTGATTCGTGACGGCAAAGGGGAGATTCACCGGGTAACTATCGGTGACTACATGGGGTTCGATTACGGTAAAGTTGTTGCGGTGAATGGCGACAGTGTTGATCTGATTGAGATAATTTCAAACGGCCGGGGCGGTTGGATGAATCGGCCGCGCAGTGTGGTGATGGATTGATGACGATGATGGTGAATACAATGAGTGGATTTGTTCAGGCGGGCAGAATCGGCAGGTTGCTGCTCGCAGCCGTAGCAGGCCTGACCATCACGGTGCTGATGTCAGTTCAGATGGCAGTGGCCGCTGATGCCAATCTGGAGTCTTCCAGCTTTGTTGCTTTACCCAACAATAAGCTGGAAATCCGTTTTGATTTTGATGTGCCACCATCAATTCCTAAGTCATATATGACAAACAGCCCGCCACGACTGGTACTGGATATGTGGGGGGTTAAAAATGCTCAGGAAGCCCGCCATCTGAATATTGAAAATGGTAACGTCGATAATGTGAATTTTGCACAGGTCGACGGCCGTCTGCGGGTGGTTGTGAATCTGTTTGAAGCATCCTCCTTTGATACCCGGGCTGACGGTAATAGTCTGTTTCTGGTAATCGGAGATCGTGGCGAAATTAAATCAGCTGAACCTAAAGCGGCTCCGGTCAGTAACTCTGCAACCGCGCAGTCTGTTCTACCAGAGCGTACCCGGATTCAGGGTATTGATTTCGAAAGAACCGAGAAAAACGCCGGTCGTGTCGTTATCTCATTGTCGGATGATCGTGCAGGTGTGGATGTCATCGAAGAGGGCAATAACGTTGTCGTAAATGTTCTGGGCGCTGATATTTCACCAAGCCTGCAAAACCGGATCGATGTGCAGGATTTTGCGACGCCGGTGCTCTTCATTGATTCAATGGCCAGCGGTGAAAACAGCTCTATTCTGATTAAACCGTCAGCAGAACCTTACGATTACATGGTGTATCAGACCAACAACCAGTTGGTGATAGATCTGGAACCGGTCACGCTGGCTGAGCAGGAAGCGCGTCGGGAAGAGTTGTTCCAGTATCAGGGCGAGCGTATTGATCTGGACTTCCAGAATGTAGAAGTGCGTTCAGTGTTGCAGATCCTGGCTGAAGTAGCCGAGATGAACCTGGTAGTCAGCGATAATGTTGAAGGAAACATCACTCTGCGTCTGAAGAATGTACCCTGGGATCAGGCGCTGGATCTGATTCTGAGTACCAATAAACTGGATAAGCGGGAGATGGGGAATGTCCTGCTGATCGGTACTGCTGAAGAGATTGCGGAACGTGAACGGGTCGAGCTCGAAAGTTCCAAGCAAGTGGAAGAGCTGGCACCGTTGCGTACTGAGTTTATCCAGGTGGATTTCCGTAAAGCGTCAGATATGGTGAGCCGTCTGAACACCGCAAAACTGATCTCTGAGCGTGGCTTTATTCTGGCGGATGATGAAACCAACGTACTGATGGTACGTGAGACCGCCAAACGTATGGAAGAAATTCGCAGTACTCTGAGTCGGTTTGATACTGAAGTGGCGCAGGTGTTGATTGAAGCGCGTCTGGTGACCGCCAATACTGATGTATCAAAAAATCTGGGCGTTAAATGGGGTGTCGGCCTGGGTGCCAGTAAGGGCGATTCCGCGATCTCCATCGGTCGTTCTATTGCAAACGTATCGAATCCGGGTACTGTACCGAACAGCCTGCTGGTTGATCTGGGAGCGAATGTAACCAATGCCACAGGTATTGCTGTTGGTCTGAAAGCCGGTAGTAGTGCGTTGCTGCAGCTGGAACTTTCGGCGCTGGAAACCGATGGTCGGGTCGAGGTTATCTCGCAACCTAAAATTGTAACTACTAACGGTAAAGCGGCGATGATCCAGTCCGGTCAGGAAATTCCATACCAGACAGTTGAAGATGGCGAGGTGAGCATCGAATTTAAGGATGTGGTTCTGTCGTTGGATGTAACGCCGCGGATTAACCCGGGTGACCGGATCGCGATGGACCTTAAAATTAAGAAAGACTCCATCGGTGACCAACTGGCAAACGGTGAGATCAGTATCGTTAATAACGAGCTGGAAACATCGGTTGTAGTACCGGACGGGCAAACTATTGTGCTGGGTGGAGTATTTGAGAACGAAAATCGGAGTACAATCAACAAAACGCCACTGCTGGGAGACCTTCCGGTTGTAGGCGCGTTATTCCGTAATACTCAGGAAAGGAACAATAAGACAGAGCTGCTGATCTTTATCACGCCGAAACTGATTCGTGAGTCTCTGTCTACGCAGTAAGGTTTTTCTGTTGAATATATTTCTTGTAGGCCCTATGGGTGCTGGCAAAAGCACCATAGGGCGTCTTCTTTCTCAGGAGCTGAAACTCAGCTTTGTCGATTCTGATAAGGTCATTGAAGAGCGTGCGGGGGCTGATATCCCCTGGATCTTTGATGTTGAGGGTGAAGACGGCTTCCGTGATCGTGAAGCGAATATAATTGATCAACTCAGTACTGAGGATGGGCAAGTGCTTGCCACGGGTGGCGGTGCAGTCATGCGCCCGGAGAATCGATCCAATCTGCAGGGGCGGGGGACCGTCGTCTACCTGCAGGCTTCTGTCGAACAGCAGTTGGAAAGAACCGTAAGGGATAAAAATCGCCCACTACTGCAAACTGAAAATCCAGAAGCTGTTCTGAAACAGCTGATGGAAACACGTCACCCGCTCTATCTTCAGGTTGCTGATATCGTGGTTGAAACGGATAAACGCAATCCAAAAGCGGTTGTCGCTGATATAATCGGTGCTCTGCGGGAAAAGCAGATAGTTAAATAGCAGAAGCAGTGATCATGACTCAGACTCTGAATGTCGATCTTGGTGATCGATCCTACCCCATCTTTATCGGTAATGGTTTGTTTACAACCGCAAATTTGGCCCTCTATATCCGCGGTAATCAGGTATTAATTGTCAGCAATGATACGGTTGCGCCGTTGTATATCGATATCCTGAAACAGGCGTTACCTGATATTCAGACTGATGAAGTGATTCTGCCGGATGGAGAGCAGTATAAAACCCTGCAGCAGTTAGAAGCGATCTATGACCGCTTGCTGGAACAGCGGCATAATCGCACCACGACCCTGATCGCTTTGGGTGGCGGTGTTGTGGGGGATATGACCGGTTATGCGGCCGCAAGTTATCAGCGGGGTGTGAACTTTATTCAGATCCCAACCACCCTGTTGTCGCAGGTGGACTCCTCAGTGGGCGGTAAAACCGGGGTTAATCATCCTCTGGGTAAGAATATGATTGGCGCTTTCCATCAGCCGCAGGCGGTACTGGCGAGCACCGATGTTCTGAGTACGCTACCGGATCGTGAATTATCGGCAGGTCTTGCCGAAGTGATCAAGTATGGCCTGATCTACGATGCCGATTTCCTGATCTGGCTGGAACAGAATATGGCAGGCCTGGTTGCCCGTGATAATCAACTGCTGACTCAGGCAATCTACCGTTCCTGTGAGATCAAAGCTGAAATTGTGGCGCAGGACGAAAAAGAGGCCGGCCTGCGTGCGTTACTGAATCTGGGGCACACCTTCGGCCATGCTATTGAAGCCTCTCAGGGATATGGTAACTGGCTGCATGGCGAAGCAGTGGGTGCCGGTATGATGATGGCTGCCGATCTGTCGCAACGCCTTGGCTGGCTGTCTCAAGCGGATGTAGACCGTACCCGGACACTGTTGCTTGCTGCTAATCTGCCTGTTGATGCTCCGCAGGGGATGACGCCTGAGGAGTTTATCTCCCTGATGTCTGTGGATAAGAAAGTGATCGATGGTCAGTTACGTCTGGTGCTGCTTAAATCACTGGGGCAGGGAATCGTGACTGATCAGTTTGCACCAGAGTTGTTACAGCAGACACTGGTCGGTTTTACTTCCTGAGGAAACGGATATGGCAGGGGAAAAAAGCAGAAACGAAGCGTTGGCCGAAGCATTTGCTGCGGCGGAACAGCGCAAAAGTGTTTTTTTTGAACCTGCCTCACGTCTGCAACTGGTCGAAAAACTCGAACACCTGAGTCGATTCAGTGATTTTCTATTACTGGTGACTGGCCCGGAAGGTGCTGGTAAAACCTTACTATTACAGCAATTGCAGAAGGTGCAATCAGATCGTACCTTGCGCATTTGCAGTATCGATGCCGCAGCGAGTGGTGAGCTGGGCGCAATGTTGAGGGCTGTCTGCTCGCAGTTAAGCCCCGAAATCAGTCTGGATGGCGATAACCAGAAAATTCTGAACGGCCTTTATGAATTTGCTCAGGTAATGGCTGGAGAGCATATTCAATGGATCCTGTTGGTTGATAATGCCGAGCAGCTGGAATCTGCGGCGCAAAAGCTGTTATTGCAGATGCTCAGTGATGCTCAGGGCCTGCCCCAGAAACCTCATCTGTTATTGTTCGGTCAGGAGTCACTGACTGAAAAACTGGGTAAGCATGACGAATTCTCTCTGCTGGAAGGTCAGCTTCATCATATTCAGCTGAGCCCCTTTACTGAAACGGAGGCGGCAGAATACCTGCGACTGCGTTACAGTGCGGCCGGCGCCTTAACTGCAAAGCAGATGAAAGCAGTGTTTGACGCTTCCGGTGGTTATCCCGGGTCACTTAATAGCAGTGCCGAAGCCCTGTTCCGCTCCGGTTCAGTCAGTCGTCCAGCTGCATCCCGAAGCTTACCTAAAGTGCATCTGATGGGCATTGCGTCGGTCCTGTTACTGGTGCTGGCGGTGGCGTTGTGGCAGTACTGGCCGGAGTCTTCAGCGAGTGGCGATGGTGACCGAACGCTGGTGCAGCTGGACGTGCCTGTCACCAGCGAGTCCACAGTGGCTGCTGATCCGCAACAGCCTGTTGAAGAGATTAAGCTGAATGCCCCGGCATCCTACACTCCGGGTGAAACGTCACAACAGCCTGAGCAGCCAACTGTAGAAAATACGTTCACTGAGGTACAGCCTCCCGTAGTGGAACAAAAACCGGTTCAGGCGGCTGTGGAGCCTTCTCCGGCTCCGGTTGAAGTTGCTAAAGCAGAACCGGCCCCTGAACCAGCCCCGGTCAAACCGGCGCCTAAAGCAGTGGCCGAAACGAAGCCAGTTGTTGCTGTGGCTGAGCCACAGGCCACTACCCAGCCTGAGCCTGCAAAGCCTGTAGCACCAGCCAGGCCTTCTGTGCAGTCAGTTCCGTTGAGCAGTGCTGAGCAGGCGTTACTGAGCTGGCCTGAAAGCGCCTATACCCTGCAGGTACTGGGCGCAGGTGTGAAAAAGAGCGCTGAAGATTTTATCCGCTCGCAGAAACAGCCACAGAAGTTTTATCTGTTTCAGACAAAATATAAAAATAAGCCTTGGTTTGTCGTCGTTTATGGACAATACAAGGACCGTTCTACCGCATCTGCAGCAAGTAAAAAACTGCCTGCCGATCTCGCAAAACTGCGCCCCTGGGCGCGCTCAATTCAGGGAATTCAGGCGGAACTGGCGACCAGAAAATAATAATTTTTCTTAAAAAACGTCGAAACAAGAATATCCTCTGATCTGCCTATAATTTGTCCTTGCCCCCCTTGCTGTGTAAAATGGCTGTCCCTTTTTCGTCGCATGTGCAACTGCGGAAAAAAGAAAAAGGCGATAATATATTGATAATTAAGAACTTTATGGTGGGATTCGTTTATGAGCAAAGGTCTGTATCGCCCTGGTGAGTTCAAGGACAACTGTGGTTTTGGCCTGATGGCCCATATGCAAGGGGAGCCAAGCCACGACTTGCTGTTGAAGGCGATTGAAGCACTTGCATGTATGACTCACCGTGGTGGGATCGCGGCAGACGGTAAAACCGGCGACGGCTGCGGATTGCTGATGCAGAAGCCGGACGCCTTTCTGCGTGCCGCTGCGAAAAGTGAGCTGAATGCCGAACTGGGCGACAACTATGCTGTGGGCATGGTGTTTCTGTCTCAGGAGCCAGAGCTGGCACAAGCTGCACGTGAAACATTGAATGACGCACTGCAAGCCCAGGGACTGACTGTGGCTGGCTGGCGTGTGGTGCCGACAGATGAGAGCTGTCTGGGACCGATCGCAAAAGATACTCTGCCACAGATTGAGCAGGTATTTATTACAACCGACAAGGCTGAGCGTGAATTCGAAGTCAGCCTGTATACAGCGCGCCGCAAAGCTGAGAACGCGCTGGCCGATGACCAGGACTTCTATATCTGTAGTCTGTCCGACAAGGTTATCTCTTATAAAGGTCTGACAATGCCGGTGGATCTGCCGGTGTTCTATAAAGATCTGGGTGACGAGTCGCTGGCGACTGCTATCTGTACCTATCACCAGCGTTTCTCGACCAATACGGCACCGCGCTGGCCGCTGGCTCAGCCGTTCCGTCTGTTGGCGCACAATGGTGAGATCAACACTATTGAAGGTAACCGTAACTGGTCCCGTGCCCGTTCCAGCAAGTTCTCCACTGAACTGCTGCCAAACGTTGATGAGCTGCAACCGATTGTAAACACCACCGGTTCTGACTCCTCCAGTATGGATAACATGCTGGAATTCCTGCTGGTTGGCGGTATGAATCTGTACCGCGCGGCGCGTATGATCGTGCCGCCAGCCTGGCAGAACGTCGATACTATGGACGCTGAACTGCGCGCCTTCTACGACTTTAACTCCATGCACATGGAGCCGTGGGATGGTCCTGCCGGTATGGTAATGACCGACGGCCGCTACGCGGTATGTATGCTGGACCGTAACGGTCTGCGTCCATCCCGTTGGGTAATGACCAAAGATGGTTATATCTGTACCGCGTCCGAGATCGGTGTATTTGATTATAAGCCTGAAGATATCGTGTCTCAGGGCCGTGTCGGTCCGGGCCAGATTCTGTCTATCGACACTCAGACCGGCGAAGTACTGCACACTGCCGACGTTGATGATCGTCTGAAGAAGGCCCAGCCTTACAAACAGTGGATGCGTGAAAACGCGCTGCCGCTGGAACAGACCATGAACCTGACTGAAGAGTCTCAGTCTTTCTGCGAAATGACGCCGGAAGAAGTGAAGACTCATATGAAGATGTTCCAGGTCACGTTTGAAGAGCGTGATCAGGTTGTTCGTCCACTGGGTGAAACCGGTATGGAAGCTGTTGGCTCCATGGGTGACGACAAGCCGATGGCGGTACTGTCTTCTAAAGTGCGCTCTGTGTATGACTACTTCCGTCAGCAGTTCGCGCAGGTAACCAACCCGCCAATCGATCCGCTGCGTGAAGCGATCGTCATGTCGCTGGAAACCTGTATCGGTGCCGAGAAGAACGTGTTTGAGGAAACGCCGGAGCACGCGCGTCGAGTAATCCTGACCACTCCGGTACTGTCCGCAAGCAAGTTCCTGCGTCTGAAGAACAACGACGAAGAAGGTTTTGCTGTCGGTAATATCGACCTGAACTACGATCCTGCCCAGCAGAGCCTGGAGCAGGCAATTGACGCTGTGGCGGATCAGGCAGAGCAGCATGTTCGTGACGGTAAGGTGATTATCATTCTGTCCGACTTTGCTATCGAGCAGGGTAAACTGCCGGTACACGCGTCTATGGCGACAGGTGCTGTACACCACCGTCTGATCAATAAAGGTCTGCGTGCTAACGCAAACATCGTGGTTGAGTCCGGTACTGTCCGTGACCCACATCATTTTGCGGTACTGTTCGGCTTCGGTGCGACAGCGGTTTACCCATATCTGGCTTACCGTGTGCTGACCGATCTGTGCAATACCGGCGAGCTGCAGATGGACTGGCTGGACAGCCACGAGAACTACCGTAAAGGTATTAACAAAGGCCTGATGAAGATCCTGTCCAAGATGGGTATCTCCACTATCGCCTCTTACCGTGGTGCGCAGCTGTTTGAAGCAGTGGGTATCAGCTCTGATGTGGTTGATCTGTGCTTCAGCGGTGTGACCAGCCGTATTGAAGGTGCTGGTTTCGAAGACTTCCAGAACGATCAGTTGATGCTGTCTGAAGATGCCTGGGTTGCCCGTAAGAAGATCCAGCAGGGTGGCTTGCTGAAGTATGTTCACGGCGGTGAGTACCATGCTTACAACCCGGATGTGATTCGTACTATCCACACTGCAGTTCGCAGCGGTGATAGCACTGATTATCAGCAATACGCTGATCTGGTGAACAAGCGCGGTGTAGCCACTATCCGTGACCTGCTGGGCCTGAAGAAAGATGTTAAGTCTATCGCGCTGAGCGATGTTGAGCCGGTTGAGAATATCTTCCCGCGTTTCGACTCCGCAGCGATGTCGCTGGGTGCACTGTCACCTGAGGCACACGAGTGTCTGGCGATGGCGATGAACGAGCTGGGCGGTCGATCCAACTCCGGTGAGGGTGGTGAAGATCCGGCCCGTCACGGTACCAACCGTCGTTCCAAGATCAAGCAGGTGGCGTCTGGCCGCTTCGGTGTAACGCCACAGTATCTGGTTAACGCTGAAGTTATGCAGATCAAAGTCGCTCAGGGTGCGAAGCCAGGTGAAGGTGGTCAGCTGCCGGGTGGTAAGGTGAACAGCCTGATCGCGCGTCTGCGTTACTCGGTACCGGGTGTGACTCTGATTTCGCCTCCGCCGCACCACGATATTTACTCGATTGAGGATCTGGCACAGCTGATCTTCGACCTGAAGCAGGTTAACCCTGACGGTCTGGTATCGGTGAAACTGGTATCCCGTCCGGGTGTTGGCACCATCGCCTGTGGTGTTGCTAAAGCCTACGCCGATCTGATTACTATCTCCGGTTACGACGGCGGTACGGCGGCGAGCCCACTGACCTCTGTTCACTACGCGGGTTCTCCATGGGAGCTGGGTCTGGCGGATGCCCACCAGTCTCTGCGTGGCAACCATTTGCGAGGCAAAGTACGTCTGCAGACAGACGGCGGTCTGAAGACCGGTCTGGATGTGGTTAAAGCTGCGATCCTGGGTGCGGAAAGCTTCGGCTTCGGTACCATGCCGATGGTGGCTGTGGGTTGTAAATACCTGCGTATCTGTCACCTGAACAACTGTGCGACCGGTGTGGCGACTCAGAACGATGTTCTGCGTGATAAACACTACCGTGGCACCGTAGATATGGTGAAGAACTACTTCCGCTTCGTGGCTGAAGAGACCCGTCAGTGGATGGCCTCTCTGGGTGTACGTACGCTGGAAGAGCTGGTCGGTCGTGTTGACCTGCTGGAGATTCTGGAAGGTACAACCGCTAAGCACGCTAAGCTGGACCTGGCACCGCTGATCAGCGATGCAGGTATCCCGGAAGAGTACCCGAACACCTGTCAGGTTGGTCAGAACGAACCATACGATCTGGCTGAGCTGAATACTCAGATGCTGGAGCTGGCGCAGCAGGCGATCAACGATAAGACCGGCGGCGAATACGAGCTGGTTATCACCAACTGTGACCGTTCTGTCGGTGCCCGTACTTCAGGTGCGATTGCCAAGGTTCATGGTGACCGTGGTATGTCTGACAAGCCGATCCGCTTTAACTTTACCGGCCATGCCGGTCAGAGTTTCGGTGTCTGGAACGCCGGCGGTCAGGAACTGTACCTGAAAGGTGATGCTAACGACTACGTCGGTAAAGGTATGACTGGCGGTAAGATCGTCATCAGCCAGCCGGATGAAGTGACCTTCGCCAGCAACGAAACTGCCATTATCGGTAACACCTGTCTGTACGGGGCTACCGGCGGTAAGCTGTACGCAGCCGGCAGCGCCGGTGAACGTTTCGGTGTACGTAACTCTGGCTGTCATGCGGTCATTGAAGGTGCCGGCGATCACTGTTGTGAATACATGACCGGTGGTCTGGTAACCGTACTGGGTGAAACCGGCTACAACTTCGGTGCCGGTATGACCGGTGGTTTCGCTTACGTGCTGGATCTGGATAACACCTTCGTGGATAAGTACAACCATGAACTGGTAGAGATCCATCGTGTCGCGCCACACCATATGGAAGAGTACAAAAACCACCTGCGCTCTGTGATTATCGGCTTCACCAGGGAGACCGGTAGTGCATGGGGTAAACAGATTGTTGATAACTTCGATGACTATATCGGTCGCTTCTGGCTGGTTAAGCCAAAAGCTGCGAGCCTTGGCGCGCTGCTGACTGATATGCGCTCCCGTCCGGAGTAAGGGTTGTCGAATAAAGACAGGTGTTAAGTTAATGCAGTGCCTGCCGTTGGCAGGCACCATCAGACGGGGTGGGAATTATGTCAGATCGTCTAAGTAATGATTTTCAGTTTCTGGAAGTAGAGCGCCAGGGACCAACTAAAATTGCAGCGAACGTGCGTAAGAAAGAGTTCGCTGAGATTTACGAGCCATTCAAGCAGGATGAAGCGGCGACTCAGGCACACCGTTGCCTGGAGTGCGGTAACCCTTACTGCGAATGGAAATGTCCGGTACATAACTATATCCCTAACTGGCTGAAGCTGGTTGCGGAAGGCAATATCATCGAAGCGGCTGAGCTGAGTCACCAGACTAACTCACTGCCTGAGGTATGTGGTCGTGTATGTCCGCAGGATCGTCTGTGTGAAGGCTCCTGTACGCTGAACGATGAGTTTGGTGCGGTAACTATCGGTTCTGTGGAAAAACACATCACCGATACGGCGTTTGCCATGGGCTGGCGTCCGGATATGAGCAAAGCGCCACAAACCGACAAGAAAGTGGCGGTAATCGGTGCTGGTCCTGCGGGTCTGGCAGCAGCAGATATTCTGGTGCGCAACGGCGTTAAGCCAGTGGTATTTGACCGTCACCCGGAGATCGGTGGTCTGCTGACCTTCGGTATCCCGGAGTTCAAGCTGGATAAAGATGTGATGGTTCGCCGTCGCGAAGTCTTTACCGAAATGGGCGTTGAGTTCCGTCTCAACACCGAAGTCGGTAAAGATGTGCAGATGCAGGACCTGATCAATGAATACGATGCTGTATTCCTGGGTATGGGCACCTACACCTACATGAAAGGCGGTTTCCCGGGTGAAGACCTGGAAGGCGTTCATGATGCACTGCCGTTCCTGATCTCTAACGTTAACCGTTGCCTGGGCTACGAAAAGAGCGTAGATGATTACATCGGCGTTGAAGGTAAAAATGTAGTGGTCCTGGGTGGTGGTGACACCGCGATGGACTGTAACCGTACTTCCATCCGTCAGGGCGCGAAGAACGTGATCTGTGCTTACCGTCGTGACGAAGCCAACATGCCGGGTTCCAAGCGTGAAGTAGAGAATGCTCGCGAGGAAGGTGTACAGTTCATGTTTAACCGTCAGCCGGTTGAGGTTGTCGGTGAAGCAGGCAAGGTTACTGGTATTAAGGTTGTTACCACCCAGATGGGTGAGCCGGATGAAAACGGCCGTCGCCGTCCAGAGGTTGTTGAAGGTAGTGAAGAAGTACTGCCTGCAGACGCAGTTCTGGTAGCGTTCGGCTTCCGTCCAAGCCCGGCGCCATGGTTTGCTGACTTTGGTATCGAGCTGGAACAGGATGGTCGAATCAAGACCTCCGCAGATGAGCGCTACGCATTTCAGACCAGCAACGAGAAAGTCTTTGCTGGTGGCGATATGGTCCGTGGTTCTGACCTGGTTGTTACCGCCATCGATGAAGGTCGGAAAGCGGCTGAAGGGATTATGGATTACCTGAAGGTTTGATCCTTCTTTCCATTTTAAAAAACGCGCCTGATGGCGCGTTTTTTTTGAAGCAAAGAAGTGGCGAGAACGGAAGATGAAACCTTCCTCGCTCGACCGCATCACAAGTGATGCTTGCGGGTGGCGGGAAAAAGCGAGCGTAGGAGTGGAGTTTTAAATTGCCTTGTAGCGAGGCAAGCCCTCGTGCCGATGATTTGGTCGTGGCTGGAGCGGTGAGCATAGCTCACCTTGCTGGTGGCTGGATCGTCACGCTAGCGTGACTAGCTGGATAAAGCAAAAAGCTTGACAGTTTTCGGCGGTAATTCAAACTCTGTTCGCCACTCGCCACTCGCCACTCGCCACTCGCCACTCGCCACTCGCCACTCGCCACTC
>JAOXSA010000260.1 GCA_025800245.1 Amphritea sp.
GTGGCAGTCAGTAGGGAGTTCTGCAGCGTGCGCAGTGCACGTTCAGCCACTTTAAGCTGATCGTAGGCATCCTTAGATACGGTTTTACCTTCAACCTGCGGTACCGCCTGCAAAGCCGCTAGCGCCGCAGCAAACTGCTCACTGATCGCGGCAGCCAGCGGGGCATCCACGCTGTGTAACAGCCCTTTGATACTGACCGGCGCAGTTGTCTGATATAACGCTTGTAACGCCAATACGTTGCTCACCATATTCGGTACAGACTGGTCGCTGCGCCATGATTCGCTGCGGGTCCAACGCGCCTTATCGTAAGTCTCACCTAGCGGTGCAAGGATCTTGCTATCACGGATCGCCTCAACAGGCTCCACCAGCGCTTTAAACAGAACCGTTGCGGCCTCTTCCGGCGACTCGTAGTAGTCGCTATCTTCACTGGCGTTGAGCATCCCGTCACGTTCAGCCGCCCATTCAGATACAATCGCGGCACTACTCGTGGCGATATGTTGCGCGATACCATCGCTCAGCCGACATGTCGGCGTGCCTGATGTCAATTGCTGCGCGTGCTTGGTGAACAGCAAACGCTCCATGGCGGAAAAGCCCTTTAGCGCGATGCTGGCATGCTGCAAGTAAGCGGCATCATAAACAGCATTGGTATCAGCTAACGCAGCACGCAGCTGCTTGCCACCTAAGTTTTTCTTATCAGGCCAATACTGCATGCTGTAGTTACGCATCAGCAGCGTCACCGGGCCAAACTGAATATGCTGAACCTGCTGCCAATCCTGCAATGCTGCAACAAACGCTTGCTGCGCCTCAGCCAACGAGGCCTGCGGCTTGGCAGCACAGAGCGCACTGACACGCGTGGATAGCGCCTTGGAGCTGGCGGCTAACGCTTGGTAGCGCGGTAGAACATGCTGATCCACAACCGATTCGGTCAGGCCAATAAACTGTTCATCACTTAGAACGGCATGCGCTTTAGGTACCATCAGCGCTGCGCACAGTGCTAAAGAATAGCGAATACCCATCCCTTTATTCATCATCTAGAGCGACTCCACAAATCGAATCAAATTTTCTCGCTGCGTTTTAGGTAACTGCATAAAGCGCTGTTTCACAGCCTCAGCCTCGCCGCCATGCCAAAGGATTGCTTCTTCCACCGAGCGCGCGCGGCCATCGTGCAGTAGTTGGTTGTGGCCGTTGACGAGTTCAGTCAAGCCAACACCCCAAAGGGGAGCCGTGCGCCATTCACGCCCATTCGCTAAGAATTCAGGACGGTTATCCGCTAACCCTTCGCCCATATCGTGCAGCAGGAGGTCAGTATACGGCCAGATACGTTGCTGTGCTTGCGG
>JAOXSA010000263.1 GCA_025800245.1 Amphritea sp.
CAATAACAGCCTGGCAACCGATGAACAGGTACGTGCTGCCGCTGATGAAGCCGGTGTACTGGAAGAGATCATGGCACTGGTATGGCGGGTACTATCCCCTCTGCAAAGCGCGTTTCTGTCATTCTCAAAGTTCCAGCAGACCATCAAAGCGATTAAGCAGATCAACCAGCTGATGAAACTGCGTAATGAGCGCAAGGGTGGCAAATCAGGCCTGATTCTGGAAAAACTGCAGGGTAACATCCGCATCGAACGGGTCAGTTTCCGTTATGGCCCTGATCGTGATCCAGCTTTGCTAGGCGTTTCATTCCAGGTAAAACCCGGAGAAATGGTTGCTATCACCGGCAATACCGGCTCCGGTAAATCCACCCTGGTGAAGATGATTGCAGGCATGTATGCGCCCCAAGCCGGTTCAATCCAGGTCGACAGCATGGATCTGCGCCAACTCAATGCCATGGACCTGCGCCGGGCTATCGCGTACGTGCCGCAGCAGACGCATTTCTTCCACGGTACTATCGCCCAGAACATCCGCCTCAATAACAGCCTGGCAACCGATGAACAGGTACGTGCTGCCGCTGATGAAGCCGGTGTACTGGAAGAGATCATGGCACTGCCTGAAGGCTTTGACACCCGCATCGGAGATACTACTATCGATCGTATGCCACCGGGCTTTCTACGCTCTCTTTCAATGGCCAGAGCCTTTGTCAGCCCGGCTAAAATCCTGCTTCTGGACGAACCCGGTGCCTCGCTGGATGACGAATCCGATCAACGTTTTGTTGATCGCCTGAAAAAGATCAGAGGAAAACGCTCCATTGTTATGGTCAGCCACCGCCCCAGCCATATCCGTCTGGCGGATAAAGCGATCCTGATGGAGCAGGGATCTGTCGCCCACGTGGGCACACCCGATGAAGTAATTGCATTGCTGCTGGAGAATACAGCATGAGCCAACAGAACAACGTTTTTTCATCCCGCGGAGGCGCCAGCCTGCCCCGCGCACGGGCACGCTTTCTGGCCCAGGCGATTCAGCTTGAAGAACACCAGCCTTCAGCAATCATCAATGCCGCCATCTACTTCACCGGCTTTATCCTCATCGCCGCAATACTCTGGGCCTCACTGACCAACGTTGATGAAGTAACCTCTGCCAGGGGCGAGATCGTTCCCGCAGGTCTGATACACGATGTTCAGCATCTGGAAGGCGGGATTGTCAGCGAGATCGCGGTACGCAATGGTGACAGCGTCAGAGAGGGCGACCTGCTGCTACGCTTCTCCCCACCGGCATCACAGTCTGAACTGAACCAGACCGAAGTGCGTCGCGCCTCATTCCTGCTGCAAGCCGAGCGACTGCAGGCGATTCTGGAAGATCGCGAGCCGAATTTCGGAAAAATCGGGCAACAGTATCCTGCACTGGCCAATAAACAGATGACGATCTATTCCGCACAACTGGCCAGCCACGAAAGCGAGCTGAGTGTGATTGATGCGCAGATCGTGCAACGGGAGCAGGAGCAGAAGCAGCAAACCAACCGCGCCAGTTCGATCAAGAAGAAAGTCCGCCTGCTGGAGCAACAGGTTGCCATGCGTAAGCAACTGGCTGAAAGCAACGTGGTATCCCGCTCAGACCTGATCGCCACCCAGACTGAACTGGCAGATGCACAGAGCGAACAACGTAATCTAAAAGACGGTATCCGGGTATCTAACTCAGCCCTTGCCGAAGCACGTACCCGTAAAGAAGAACTGACCACACGTTTCAAGAAAGACACCGAGCTGGAAGCAGGCACCGTGACCGCAGAACTGGCTGAGATTGAGCAGACCCTGATCCGGGCTAAAGACCGGGTTAACCGCCTCGATGTCTACGCTCCGCTGAGCGGCATCGTACAGGACCTATCAATCACCCGGATCAACGCCGTTGTAGAGCCTGGTCAGGTGATTATGCAGCTGGTTCCTACTGGCGATGAGATGATTGTCGAAGCACGCATCCTGCCTAATGAGGTAGGCCATATCCATCCGGGGCAGCCGGTAGAAGTAAAAGTCGACAGCTATGATTCAGCGCGTTTCGGCAGCGTTGAAGGCATCGTCGAGCGCATCTCCGCCAGCACCTATCTGGATGAAAAGAAAGACCCGTATTTCAGAACAGAGATCAGCCTCAACACCCGCTATGTTGGAGAGAAAGAAGACCTGGTTGTTACCCCTGGCATGACCGTTACAGCAGATATTAAGACAGGCTCTAAGTCGATTCTGGACTACCTGCTTAAGCCGATCTCCCGCGGCTTTGACAGCGCCTTCAGAGAGCGCTGAGGACGATATTCCAATTACACTTAAAACCGCCGAATGGCGGTTTTTTTTCGCACAGATAAAGCTCGCCAGGCACTATAAAGCAAGGATCCAGACCATGGATTACCTGCAGACAAATATGCCCAAGAGAAGTCATTTCAAACAAAGAATTTCAAACAGATAAGTGGCGCGCCCGGCACGATTCGAACGTGCGACCGCCTGGTTCGTAGCCAGGTACTCTATCCAGCTGAGCTACGGGCGCTAAATGGCGGTGAGAGAGGGATTCGAACCCTCGATAGAGTTTCCCCTATACGCCCTTAGCAGGGGCGCGCCTTCAGCCACTCGGCCATCTCACCTCAACAACGGCGCGTATAGTACAAGATTGATTTTCAAAAGAAAAGCGCAATCTGCAAAAAAGAAAAATTATTCGCTATCTTGCTGTTTTTCTTTCTGAATACGCTGATAGATCTCTTCGCGGTGGACAGAAACATCCTTCGGCGCGTTAACACCGATACGTACCTGATTACCCTTCACACCCAGGACAGTAACAGTTACATCATCACCAACCATCAGGGTCTCACCGACACGACGAGTAAGAATTAGCATTAAAGAATCTCCTTATTAAACCGACAAGTACTTCCGACCTGACACATCCAGACTGTTATATTGATAACAAAACAGGCTGCCGCAGTCTTACCTTGCGTATTAGACATAATCAATGTGCAACAGCAGTCTAACTATAGACCACTGTTAGCGTTTTATTCACTAACAGTATCTGATGCATCCAGATCAAACGCCGAATGCAGGCCACGCACAGCCAGTTCCAGATATTTCTCAGCAATCACGACTGATACTTTGATTTCGGATGTCGAAATCATCTGGATATTAATGTTATCTCCAGCCAATGTATCAAACATCTTACTGGCAACACCAGCATGGGAACGCATCCCTACACCCACAATGGAGACTTTAGCGATCTTATTGTCGCCAACAACCTCACGTGCACCCAGTTCAGCCTTGACTTTCTGCAGAATTTCCTCGGCTGTAGCGAAGTCATTGCGGTGCACAGTGAAAGTAAAGTCAGTGGTATTATCGGCAGCAATATTCTGCACAATCATATCCACTTCAATATTGGCACGACTGATCGGCCCCAGAATACGAGAAGCCACACCTGGAATATCTGGCACACCCAGAACTGTCAGCTTCGCTTCATCGCGGTTAAATGCTATCCCTGAGATGACCGGTTTTTCCACTGTATCGTCTTCCTCTGTTGTTATCAGTGTGCCCGGACCTTCCTGGAAACTGTGAAGAACCCGGAGCGGCACATTATATTTTCCTGCAAATTCCACAGACCGAATCTGCAATACCTTCGAACCCAGTGATGCCATTTCCAGCATCTCTTCAAAGGTAATCTTATCCATGCGACGCGCACCTTCCACAACCCGTGGGTCAGTGGTGTATACGCCGTCAACATCAGTATAGATCTGACACTCATCCGCTTTAAGTGCTGCTGCCAGCGCTACACCGGTGGTATCAGAACCACCACGACCCAGCGTGGTGATATTGCCCTGAGGATCCACCCCCTGGAAACCGGCAACGACAACTACCCGCCCCTGATCCAGATCCCCGCGCATTTTATCAACTTCAATATCCTGAATCCGCGCCTTCATGTGCACATCATCAGTCAGAATCTTAACCTGGCTACCAGTGTAAGAACGGGCACTCACGCCACGCTGCTCCAGGGCCATACACAGCAGCGCAATGGTTACCTGCTCACCGGTTGAAACCAGCACATCCATTTCACGCGGAGATGGATTATCCTGCATCTCTTTTGCCAGACCAATCAGTCGGTTGGTTTCACCACTCATTGCGGAAACCACTACAACAACATCATGCCCGGCCTCACGGAAGCCCTTCACTTTGTCGGCAACGGATTGAATTCGCTCAACCGTACCGACTGAAGTTCCACCATACTTCTGTACAAATAGGGCCATATAACCTGTTCCCTTATATCAGCCTCACGGCTGTGATATTACAAATTCTGTTCTACCAGCGCGGCTACTTCAGCCAGCGCTGCTGGCAACGCCGCAGCATCAGTACCGCCACCCTGTGCAAAATCAGGACGACCGCCACCTTTACCACCCAGTTTGGCGGTCAGCTCACGCACCAGATCACCAGCCTTCACCTGACCAGTCAGATCCTTAGTCACGCCGGCCGCCAGACTAACCTTGCCATCTGCTGCTGTTGCCAGAACAACCACGCCACTGCCCAGCTTATTTTTCAGCTGATCAATGGTGTCGCGCAGTGCTTTCGGCTCAATGCCTTCCAGTTGTTCAGCCAGTACTTTAATACCTTTCACATCAACGGCATTACTCAGCAGATCAGCGCCCTTCGCAGCAGCCAGCTTGGCCTTCATCTGCTCCAGCTCTTTCTCCAGCTGGCGGCTCTTAGCCTGTTGATCCTGCAGTTTCTGCTCCAGCTGCTGTGCAGAGCTATCGATGTATTCCAGCGCTTTAGCACCAGTAACCGCTTCAACACGACGCACACCTGCAGCAATACCGCCCTCAGAGACAATCTTCAGCAGACCAATATCACCAGTACGGGTTGCGTGAGTACCACCACACAGCTCGACAGAGTAGTCGCCACCCATAGTCAGCACACGTACGGTTTCATCATATTTTTCGCCAAACAGTGCCGCGGCACCTTTTGCTTTGGCGTCATCAATGTTCATGATGTCAGTTTCGACCAGCGAGTTCAGACGGATCTGTTCGTTACAGATATCCTCAACGCGCTTCAGCTCTTCAGCGCTCATCGCCTCGAAGTGAGAGAAGTCAAAACGCAGACGGTCGGCATCACACAGAGAACCTTTCTGCTGGGCATGAGAACCCAGGACGATACGCAGTGCTTCATGAATAATGTGAGTTGCAGAGTGGTTTACCGCAATCGCACGGCGGCGCTCAGCATCCACCTTTGGCAGTACCACATCACCCAGTTTCAGCTCGCCAGTGTTCAACACACCGTGGTGCAGGTGATTCTTCGCTTCTTTAGTACAGTCCTGAACCTGGAACTCAACACCTTCAGCAGCCAGTACGCCGGTATCACCTACCTGACCACCGGACTCACCGTAGAACGGTGTCTGATCCAGCACAACAATTCCAGTTTCACCAGCGCTCAGAGACTCAACATCAGCCCCTTCTTTGATCAGGGCAACGACCTTAGCCGACCCTTCCAGATGCTCATAACCGGTGAAATCAGTTTCACCTTCCAGACGCAGGGCATCGTTATAATCGACATTGAACTTACCGGCAGCACGAGCACGGCTACGCTGATCTTCCATGGCTTGTTCGAAGCCATCCATATCAACACTCAGTTCATGTTCACGGGCAACGTCAGCAGTCAGATCAACCGGGAAACCGTAAGTATCGTACAGCTTAAATACAGTCTCACCCGGGATAACTTTACCGTCCAGATTCTCAATCGCCTCTTCCAGCAGAGACAGACCGTGATCCAGGGTCTTCGCGAACTGTTCTTCCTCTTTCAGCAGTACACGCTCAATCTGCTCACGCTGATCGTTCAGTTCCGGATAGGCAGCACCCATCTCAGCCGCCAATGCAGCAACCAGAGTATTGAAGAACGGGCCCTGTGCGCCCAGCTTGTTACCGTGACGTACCGCACGACGGATAATACGACGCAGCACATAGCCAGCACCTTCGTTCGAAGGAATCACACCATCGATAATCAGGAAGGCACAGGAACGGATGTGGTCAGCAATAACCCGCAGTGACTGATTGTCTTTCTCGGCACAACCAACTGCCGCAGAGGCTGCTTTCAGCAGGTTCTGGAACAGATCGATCTCATAGTTAGAATGCACGCCCTGCAATACCGCAGCGATACGCTCCAGTCCCATACCGGTATCGATGGATGGGTTTGGCAGCGGTTCAGTCGTACCATCAGCAGAACGGTTGTACTGCATGAATACCAGGTTCCAGATCTCGATGTAGCGATCACCATCTTCTTCCGGGCTACCCGGAGGACCACCCCAGACATCAGCACCGTGATCGAAGAAGATCTCGGTAGACGGACCACAAGGGCCGGTATCGCCCATGGACCAGAAGTTATCTTCATCCAGTTTTGAGAAGCGCTCTGGATCAACACCGATCTCTTCTTTCCAGATTTTCTCTGCTTCATCATCAGAGATGTGTACGGTAATCCACAGCTTCTCTTTTGGCAGCTCCAGAACTTCGGTCAGGAATGTCCAGGCAAACTGAATCGCTTCGCGTTTAAAATAGTCACCGAAGCTGAAGTTACCCAGCATTTCAAAGAAAGTATG
>JAOXSA010000264.1 GCA_025800245.1 Amphritea sp.
TTCGACAACGAGAGCTTCTAGTGTGAGGGATCTTCCATGGCGGGTCAGGGATAACCGGGTCTCACCAACTACGGACAACGGAGTACGGCCATCGGCTTGCATAGCAGACTGTGAACTTTTAGTGACCTTAGCGCCAATGTACTTGGCAAGGGAGGCTCTCATCATATTAGTCTCAGCGCCAGTATCAATTGTGAGACGTAAGGGCTGATGGAGGTAAAAGGCGTGAAGAAACGGTGACTGGGAAACATTTACTCGGCGGGTAACAGAGTGTTCCACGGTGGGCAGGGCTGCTGAAGTATAGTTCCGCATGTCGACATGGTCTTGAAGGGTGGTAGGATCCGCGAGGTCGGGGCTGTAAGTGTAATCGTATCTGAACTCCTCACTGTCAAGGCCAGCGACTTGACGGATCCTAGACATGAACAGCCGGTCAGACTCGGGCAAATACTTGCAATTGCTCAGCAAATGAGACTGGAAGTCGCCACGACCGGCTTGCTGGCAAAGAGGACACGACCTGACAACACGTGGTTTGGGCGGTGGCCTGCGACGTGTAGGGGTGAATGAGCGATGTTCCGAGGTGGGGGCGGAGCGTAAGATCTTTGATTCATCACTGGTATGGAGCTCGTCTAGTAACGAATCGAGTGCTTGAGAAATCTCAGGCTTCACGGAGGCAAGAGTTCTACACCGTAATTCCGTTCCGTAA
>JAOXSA010000275.1 GCA_025800245.1 Amphritea sp.
TTCCCAGTACCGCAAAGGCGGCATTGGATTGCTGGCCGATCTTCTGATGCAGAAATCGTAAACGCATACGTTGTTCGGCGGTACTGCTTTTTCTGGCGGCGATACCGGTACCCAGAGCCCGTGCCTGACCGATCCATTCAGTGGTTTGTGGTATTTCGTGCCAGACAACCCGGAGGATTTGCTGGTGCTGCTGATCGAGTCGACTGAGATCCATATCGCAGGCAATATCTTCGAACAGAAACAAGGTGTTGCGAATCAGACGATGATGATTACTGAGATTCTGGTCCTGATCTGATTCGGAATCCTGTCTGACTTTGTGCCACTGGGCAATCAGTGCCTGCCAGCGTCCGGGAAGTGTGGGCATCAGTGTACCGGCCTGTTGCTCAATGTCTCTCAGTTGACGCCGTGTTTGTCCCAGTTCGTTGCGCAAACCGTTATCACCATTCAGCACACCGTTACTGAGCCCGCGGTGGCGCTGAAACTCCCCCAGTAGCCGGCGTAACAACAGTAACTGTTTGAGCTGATCTCTGAGTCGCTTTCTGGTCTGGCTGCGCAGACGCAGGTAGAGCATGATGAAAAGCGTGCATAACACCGTGCTGAGCAATACCACAGAGACGGCATAAGCTTTACTCCGTAAGGTGGCTGAGATGGCGGGCAATATTCTGTGTCTGAGACGCGGCAGCCATATTGCTGGTATTACCCTGTGCGACCTGATCAGTGAGGCTTGCTATCTCTGCGACCGCCTGGCTTTGCTGGCCGGTGCTGACGGCAACCTGAATCACCTGCTCAGTCAGAGATACGGTCTGTCCCGAGATCTGCTGCAGTTGATGGCGTACCTGATCGGAACGTTCGAGACTGCTGTCTGCCCGTTCTGACAGTTGCGCCATCCGGACTGATGTGGAGTCGATATGGTGCTGTATCAGCTCGATGTTGCGGGTGATCTCTGCCGCCGACTCCTGACTGTGACCAGCCAGTCCTCTGACTTCGTCGGCCACCACTGCAAAACCGCGGCCATGGTCTCCGGCACGGGCTGCTTCAATGGCGGCGTTGAGCGCCAGCAGGTTGGTTTTGTCGGCAATTTCCTGAATCACTGCTGACATCCGGTTGATCGCTTTTGAATGATCACTGAGTTGTTGCATCAATTCATTGGTTGCGATGGCCTGATCGGCGATGTCAGCAACATAGCCAAGCAGCTCTTCGATCTGCTGCGTGCTGTCCGAAAGCTGTGCGCTGGCGTCAAGGCTGGCCTGCCGTGACGTATCGGCCAACTCTGAGACCTCATGGATACTGACGTTGAGCTGCTCAATTGCCGCGGCAGCGGTACCCGCCGCATCACTCTGACGCTGAGCACTGTCAGAAACACTGATAGCACTCTGTTCCAGTTCATGAGAGGAGTGGGATATCTCATCCAGGCGGTGCTGCAGCGTCTGGAGTTGCCGCTCTGAAGTGCGAAGATGGGTCAGGTAGTGTTGGTGCAGGGGGCTAAGGATGGCAAGTTGCAGTGAGGACTCTGGGATATGCTGCTCTGTCAGGTTGTTCAGCTCGTACCCCAGGCGCCAGAGAGTGCTGATACCCAGGTAGACTCCGCAGAGCAACAGGCCGAGGCTGTATTGCAGAGATAGCATTGCCAGCATGGCGCTGCCGAGGCATATGAGGATGAGTAATCCGATGATGCCTCGGACACCCAGAGGGTGCAGCAACAGAACGGCGGGGTAGGTTAACCAATTCATTCAGGTACCTCCAAAAAAAAGCGCTCCACTTCTCTCAGATGAATCAGGGAGAAGAGCAGCGCCATTGCATGAGTCACATTCATGAAGGCTGAAGCAAGGTTTATGCCTTGCTGTTCAGAGACTGTGTTATGGGAGCGTTAGCTGAGAGTACCTGTTAAATGTGCACGCTTTCAGTGACTGAAATATCCGTTCGGCACTGTTTGAGGGCGGAGAGGGTAAGATGTTGCCAGTGAGAGGGAAAGTCGCCCGCTAGTTGGTCAGCGGGCGATCATCGGGTAATGAACGCTGACGCGGCGTTATTCAAACTCTGCCCAGATCGGAGCATGGTCGGAAGGTTTCTCCATACCACGGATATCGTAATCGATATCGGCTGCGATGCAGCGCTCGTACAGTGCTTCGGTTGCCAGCACTGCATCGATACGCAGGCCGCGTTTAGGTTCCGCTTCAAATCCACGACTGCGGTAGTCAAACCAACTGAAACGGTTATCAACGTCCGGGTGAATTTTACGGAAGGTATCTTTTAGTCCCCAACCCAGCAGGCGGGCCAGCCATTCACGTTCTTCCGGCTGGAAGCTGGTTTTACCGGTTTTCAGCCAGCGCTTACGGTTGGGTTCACCGATTCCGATATCAATATCTTCCGGCGAGATATTCAGGTCACCCATCACTACCAGCGGCTGATCGGCTGAGCAGTGTTCTTCCAGATAATTCTGCAGATCGGCGTAGTACTTACGCTTGGCCGGGTATTTAACTTCATGACTGATGTTTTCGCCCTGAGGGAAGTAGCCGTTAAGCACTTTTACCCGGGTACCATCGATATCGTATTCTCCGATGATCATACGTTTCTGCGCTTCTTCATCGTCCCCCGGAAAACCTTTTTCCAGGCTGACCGGGGCCTGTTTTGAGATCAGGCAGACGCCGTAGTGGCCTTTCTGACCAAAGAACTCCACGTGATAGCCAAGATCAGTGATCATCTCCACCGGAAACTCCTCGTCGTGAACCTTGGTTTCCTGGATGCCGATCACGTCGGGCTGGTGGCTTTCAATCAGCGCTTTGATCTGATGGGGACGGGCACGCAGGCCATTGGTATTAAAGGAGATGAGTTTCATAGCGATACTTACCGGTAGACAGGTATGAATATTGGCTGGATAAAGTACTCTGTGACCATGTAAATAGCAATCACTGTACCGGGGAACCGCAGGTAAAGTCCTGTAAAATTCAATAGTTATAGAGAGCGCTTATATAGCATTGGGCTATAAGCGCTTTTAACATTCTCTATTGGCACTTATCCGCGACAACGGGTAGATTAGCGTTTCAGAATTTAAACCTAAGAGGGATGTCCTGTGGCTGAATATGATTTTGACCTGTTTGTGATCGGTGCTGGTTCCGGTGGTGTGCGTGCCGGACGGATGGCCGCTGCCATGGGCGTACGGGTTGGGATGGCCGAAGACCGTTATATGGGCGGTACCTGTGTAAACGTCGGCTGTGTGCCGAAGAAGTTGTTTGTTTACGGTTCTCATTTTTCTGAAGAGTTTGAAAACGCGATAGGCTTTGGCTGGAATGTGGGTGAAGCCTCCTTTGACTGGCCAACCCTGCGTGATAACAAGACCAAAGAGATTGAACGTCTTAACGGTATCTATCGAAACATGCTGGGCAATGCCGGCGTGAATCTGATCGATGGCCGTGCCCGCATTACCGGTCCACACAGCGTTGATGTCGCCGGTAAAGAGTACACCGCTGAGCGCATTCTGATCGCTACCGGTGGCTGGCCGTATGTTCCTGAGTTTCCGGGTAGCGAGCATGTGATCAGCTCTAACGAAGTGTTCTATCTGGACGAGTTCCCGAAAAAAGCGATTGTTGTGGGTGGCGGTTATATTGCGGTTGAATTTGCCGGTATCTTCGCCGGTCTGGGTGCTGAAACCTCACTGATCTACCGTGGTGATATGTTCCTGCGAGGTTTCGATCAGGAAGTCCGTGAGTTCACCGCGGAAGAAGTGGCGAAGAAGGGCGTGAATCTGCGCTTCAACAACAACATCGAAAAAATCGAAAAGCTGGATGATGGTTCATACATTGCGTCACTGACTGACGGTTCTACCCTGGAAGCGGATGTCATCATGTACGCAACCGGGCGGGTTCCTAATGTGATGGATCTGGGCCTTGAAACCATCAGTATCGAGCAACAGTCTAACGGTGCAATCGTTGTGAATGACGATTTCCAGACCGCTGAGCCTTCTGTCTACGCGATTGGTGATGTAATCGATCGTGTACAGCTGACGCCGGTGGCGCTGGCTGAAGGTATGGCGCTGGTTCGTAACCTGTACGGTGGTCAGAATCAGAAGGTGGATTATGATCTGATTGCCACCGCGGTGTTCTGTCAGCCGAATATCGGTACTGTGGGCCTGAGTGAAGAAAAAAGCCGTGAACTCTACGCTAATGTGGATGTCTATAAGTCCACGTTCAGAGCAATGAAGCATACGATCAGTGGCAGTGACGAGAAAACCTTCATGAAGATGCTGGTGGATCGTGACACTGACAAAGTTCTGGGTGTACACATGGTAGGGCCGGATGCCGGTGAAATTATTCAGGGCATCGCGGTAGCGCTTAAAGCAGGTGCGACCAAAGCGGTGTTTGATTCTACCATCGGTATTCACCCGACTGCAGCTGAAGAGTTTGTGACAATGCGAGAACCAGCGAGTTAAGTGATACCTTCATCGATCATTATCCCCGCCAGTGAAAGCTGAGCGGGGATTTTTTTACCGCTATTCCGGGTGTGCAACAGGTATAAAAAAAGACCCGTTTGGGTCTTTTTTTCAGTGCCTGGCCTTTCAGCCGGTCTGGACGTTGTTCCGGCCATTTTTCTTGGCCTGGTAAAGCGCGGCATCGGCACGACTGATAAGCCCTTCAGGTGTTTCTCCCTGAGCCAGCGTAGCCACGCCAAACGATGCTGTCACCGAGCTGATGA
>JAOXSA010000277.1 GCA_025800245.1 Amphritea sp.
CAAAAGCATCCGGATCAATAGCATTCAAATGGCGATAATCAATATCCTGCAAAATATCAACAACCACCATCAGCAGGTCGTAGATTTTCTTTAGGTCGACACTAACACCAAACTCACCACCTGCTCCCGGCCCGAAAACTAATGATCCGTGGGCATAAATAGCAAACTTACCTCGGTCTAGCCCAACCTGAAAGGAGCAAGCTAGCCCTGCACCAACCTGAAGCGCACCACCTGCTTTAATATCCGCTAACGCATTCCACTCTCCCTTGGTGAGCTGCTGTTCATCCGGGTGCTGCCATTCGATAGCCCCTGTGACGGAACCACCGGCTTCGGCACCGGCGAAGAGGCCGCCTTTGATGCCGACATTGCCGCCGGGAGTTCGAGCAACATTCACATGTGGATCTAACAGTGCGGTGGCACCGCTCGGTACCTCTTCTTCACCCGGTTTCAGTTGCAGTGACAGCGTACCGCTGGCGTTAGCTTTGGCCCCGGCAAAGCAGGAGAGTACCAGCTCACCTTTCAGCCGGAAGGCGCCGAAACGGTGATAGATGGTCTCTTTGTTTTCGTTTTCATAGCTGATGTAGCAGTCATACCCCGCGGCGCGGGGCAGCATAACGGTACCACTCACACTGGCTTCCAGAATAGACAGCGCCGCATTCCCGCCCATGGACAGGCTGCCGCCCATGGTTGCGCGGTCAAAGCCTGTCACCTCGGCGGTGGCTGCGGCGGCAAAGCGTAGCGCGTGGGCCTCGGCAGTCCAGCCCATAATGCTGTCGGGGGTGCTGTCCTTGCGTGCGTGATTCAGCAGTTCGGTATGCAGGGCATTAAAGGCGTGGTCTTCTGGGACTTTTTCGTCAAGAAACTTAAACGCAGTATTTTTCAGGGGGGCTGTGTTGTAATTGGAAAACTGCTTAGCGGCAGCCTCAGTAATATCTTTTTTAAGCGCACTGGCAATGGCTTTCGCGCTGGCTTGCTGCTTAATCAGCTCGCGGGTCTCTTCTGTGAAGCTGACTTTCTGGACCCGTGCGCTGAAGCGGGTTTCTTCAATAAACGATTTACGGGCGTAATGGAATTTATCCGGGCTACTGGCGCGGACAAATTCGACCACTTCAAACCCGTACTTGTTGGCTTTATAAGCTTTGCCCGTATCAACAGTCTTGCCCAGGGTATATTGACGCTCACCAAATCCTGCAAAGGTTTTGCTCTTTTCCGGCATCTTGGTCTGGTTAGACTTCAGCCGTTTCAGTTCGGCATCAATGATCGCCAGCCGTGCCTGCTTCAGGGCTTCGTAGTTGCGGGTCAGCAGGTTATTGTGCCACAGGTGTGGGGAGTGGCCTTCAATGGCTTTACGGTCTTTTTGCAGGCTACTGATCAGGCCGGCAATGTCGTCCTGACTGAGAATGA
>JAOXSA010000089.1 GCA_025800245.1 Amphritea sp.
TATTCAGATCTTCACTGATCACTACCAGCGCAGGAATCAGGATCAGCGTAATCAGGGTGGCAAACAGTATCCCATAACCCATTGCAACGGCTGCCGGAATCAGGAACTGGGCGTTCTCAGCGGTTTCCCAGATCAGTGGTACCAGACCGGCATAAGTAGTAATAGAAGTCAGTACGATAGCCCGCATCCTGCCGCAACCTGCTTCCACCATAGCCAGTCTGGCCGGTTTTCCCTGTAGCCGGTTTTCATTGTAGCGGCTGATCAGCAACAGACTATCGTTAACCACGACCCCGGACAATGCCAGGATGCCGAACAGAGATAACAGGCTCAGCGGAATACCGTGCAACCAGTGACCCAGCAGGGCACCAATCACACCAAAGGGTATCGCGCTCATAATCATCAGCGGCTGCAGGTAGGACTTCAACGGGATCGCCAGCAGCGCATAGATAGCAATCAGAGCAACCAGAAACGCACCTTTGAGTGAGTTGGTGGTTTCCGCTTCTTCCTGCGCTTCACCACCGAACTGAATGGTCAGGCCTGGATAATCCTGTTGCAAACGGGTCAACAATTGCGCGTCGATGCTGGCGATAATTTCCGCCGGCGCGGCAATTGCTTTATCCACATCAGCGGTGATTACCGCGACCCGGCTGCGGTCGATTCGCTCAATCTCATCGGCTACATAGCGGGTAGAAATATCAGCAACCGTGCGCAGGGCGATAATCCGGCCATCCGGGGTGCGGATGC
>JAOXSA010000300.1 GCA_025800245.1 Amphritea sp.
TACTCAGTCCATTTACGCAGGTTCTTATTGCTGATGATGAATACCGCTTTTCAGTATCGGCAGCCATGCGTAATGAGGAATTTCCGGGAGGTGGGCCATGAAACTGTACTCCGGTTTTCGTCGACAGCACAGAGGCATCGCCACTATCGAGGTTGTGATAGTGCTGCCGGTGTTACTGCTTCTGTTCTTTGGTATTTTTGAACTGACCCGGGCGTTTCAGGTCCAGAATATCGCAACCGCGGTAACCCGTGAGGGAGCCAACCTGGCTTCACGGGCTTTTGCGACGGATGAGCAGGCCATCATGGATGTACTGGCGCAGTCCGCTAATCCACTGGATTTTGATCAGCGGGGGGCGCTGTACATCAGCGTGGTGGTGGGCGAACAGAGTCAGGATCCGTTTGTTCAGGCTCAGCATCGCTGGAGTCAGAACGGTTTGCCCCAGAACAGCAGCCTGTGGGGCTCCTGTCCTTCCTGGCAGAACGATGAATGTAATATCCCTTCAACGCTTCCGCGTTTGAGTAACTTCCCGATTGCACTGGATCCGGGCGAAACAGTGCATGTGGTTGAGGTTTTCTATCAGCATAACGTGCTCGGCAGCTATGTGTTTGATAACGATATAGTGCTGTATTCACGGTCCATTATGTAAAGAAGAATAAGAGAGGCCGCTATGAAAAATAATTGGAAAAAGGGAGGGCTCAACTGGCGGAAAAATCGCGGCGCGATCATTATTCTGATGACCATCGCGTTACCGGTGTTGATAGCTCTCGCAGGTCTGGCAATCGATTCAGGCCGTGCTTATGGTGTACGTGGCAAGTTATCAGCAGCAGTTGATGCTGCAGCGTTAGCGGCCGCAAGGGCCGTCGCAAACGGTGAGCCGGCTGCTATAGCAGCAGCCAACAAGTTTTATAACGCGAATATACCGAACGATTTTCTCGACAGTACCCCGAATACCCCTTCGGTAACGTTTGGATATGCTCCTTCCGGAGATATTACGGTGAATGTCAGTGCTACAGCTAATATGCCAACCACCTTCAGCCGTATTGTCGGAGTGGGAGATATCGATATTGACAGTACTGCCCAGACTATACGGCGTACGGTAGATCTTGCGTTTGTGGTGGATAACACAACATCCCTGAGATTGGGGGCTCTGGGCGATGTAACCGACGATGTGGTGGCCCGTTCTAAAGACTTTATCCAGAACTTTAATGAGAACTTTGACCGTGTGGCATTAGTGAAATATGCCTTTGGCGCTGAAGTGCCGGTGGGATTCAACGCCAGCCGTGGTCATAGCCGCAGCACTATTGAGGATGAGATCGACGCGTTTGAGTTTGGTGGAAATGGCCAGCCAAATCAGTTCACTAATATCTCTGAAGGGATGTGGCGGGCTATTGATGCCCTTGAAGGTGCCAGTAACCCCGCGTCACTGCGGGTAATCGTATTCTTCACTGACGGTGCACCGAATACCTTCGGTTCTGAGTTTGAATTTACCGGCGGTACACCGAGTAAGATCGGCGCAATCCGGACCAGCTCTGGCTCATCAGGCACACCCCGGGGCTTATGGGAAGTGGATGATGTCTCCGAGACTTCTCCGGCGCCCTGGAACTTCGGCAGCAATGTCGATGATAATCTGGCCCGGTTACCGGTCTTTTATACCTCTTATGATGGCACTCTGACGACTCTGCCGGTGTTGAATCCTTCTCATCCGCGCCGTAAGGTGACTCAGTTCTTCCCTGGCAACTCTGCTAACTCTCTGTATACCAAGGTCAACAGAGTATCCCGCAATTTGTCAGAAGATATGGCGACCTATGCCCGACAGAACGGTATTGTAGTACTGACACTGGGACTTGGTTCCCGTCTGCAGGAAGGTACCGGCCCGGACAATGAAAGAGGGGAAGATATGCTATACCGGATGGCGAATGACCCGGCAATGTTGTCGATTCCTGCGCTGGCTGGTGATTACCGTTCAGATCAGATTCCCGGCGTTTACTGCCATGCGGTCAACAAAGATGCGCTGGGGCCTTGTTTTGATGAGATGTTAAAAGTCATTATCCGTCTGACTATGTAAGCTTTGTAATCCACGAAATAATTGCATTAAAAAACGCGCCGCTTAAATTAAGGGGCGCGCTTTTTATGATGCTCGGGATCGCATTCAGATCTGCGATCAATAGCCGGACTTATGAGTCAGGCTTACGAGTTGAGCTTACGAGTCGAACTTAGTAGTCGTACTTGGAAGCAGTGTAGATCTTGAATGCCTGTTCCCAGATCTCGCCCACTTCACCATTACCAACAGCGTTGCCGTCCAGCTTGGTTACCGGTGCGATCTCTTTAGAGGAGGATGTGATCCAGATCTCGTCTGCGTCACGCACTTCATCCATAGTGATGGTGCGCTCTTCCAGAGACAGAGAACCGTCAGCTTTGATGCTGTCGATGATGATACGGCGGGTGATACCCGGCAGAATCTGGTTGTCCTGGATCGGCGTGCTGATCTTGCCATCCTTAACGATGAATACGTTGCAGGAAGAACCTTCAGTCAGTTCACCGTCAGCGTTGTACAGCAGCGCTTCGTCAGCACCGGTGGAGTAACCTTCCTGGTAGTGCATTACATTGCCCAGCAGAGCGGTGGATTTGATGTGGCAACGCTGCCAGCGCAGGTCTTCAGTGGATACCAGGCTGTACTGAGTGACCTGAGTGCGATCAACCGGCTCTGGATCTTTGATGCCGAAGCAGAAGCAGAAGATTGTTGGTTCAACACCGTCCGGGTAAGGATGGTAACGCTTAACATCGGTACCGCGGGAAACGTGAACGTATACGCCCAGGTTTTCACCCATCTCAGCGTTGCGTGCTATCAGATTATCCAGCAGTGCTTTCCACTCGTCAGCGCTCTTGTTGCACTTGATTTCGATAGCAGCCAGACCGTCGATCATACGGTTGATATGAGGCATGAGACCTACAGATTTACCGTTGTAGTATGGAATAACTTCGTAGATACCGTCACCAAACAGGAAACCACGGTCCAGTGGAGAGATGCGGGCTTCAGACAGTGGCTGGTATTCGCCATTCAGGTAAGCAATGCTCATATTAACCTTCCTTTCAAACGTGTGTGTGATCTGCCGTGTCAGTCTGGCGTTTTGGCTGTGCCAGTAAAAGGTCTCTCGCGAAGACGGCAGTTCGAATACTTTGACACTGAATTACCCTGCAGATTAGGCCCAGATGAAGGGCTTAAGTAACGCCAGGGTAGCGTCAGTGCGGTGTTGTACTGATTATAGTGTCTGGCTTGTGGCCGGAGCTTGAATTATCAGCATTCAGACTTTGTGGGTTGCGGAAAGTTTCTTAGAAAAGCGAAAAGCTTGCAATAGCTGCAAAAAAATAAGCAAATAATCACGTCAGAAATAATTATTTGGAATTATTTTCTGTAAAAACTGCAACCTTGGTATTTATTACTGGGTGATATGTGCTTGGATCTGCTGGGTTTTTGAGCAGCCAGGTTTATTCAGCCGATAATTTCCCGGCCGCTCTGTACCAGAAGCTGAGGCAGAATCCGGTCGTCATTGAGCCGCCAATTGGCACAGAAAGCCAGCTCGGGCGGCTGTTCACCGATTTCAAAACTGACCAGTGAACCCTGCTCCATGTGTGTTTTAACGATCGGCTCGGGCAGCAGTGCCATACCCACGCCCTGCAGGGTCAGTGTCAGCAAGTTAGCCACCGAACTACAGGTATGAAACACCGGTGGTTCTTCCAGTGGTCGGAACAGCTGCTGCAGGTAATCCCAGGGGCGGGTCCGGCGGGGGAAGCTGAGAACCGGGCTGTGTCCAAGACTGTCGATGCTGTTAACCGGATGGCGTTGCAGCAGTTCCGGTGTGGCAACCCAGAACTGAGGGTAGCTGCACAGCGGCTGGGTGACCAGTTCAGGGTCATGATCCAGATAGGTGACGGTCAGAGCCAGATCCAGTTCGTACTCTTTAAGTTGCTTTAACAGTGTCGGAGTGACATCACTGATCAGCTCGAACGACATCAGTGGATGCTGCTCCTGCCAGTGCTTCAGCAGCGGAGATAGCCATAGGTGAGCCAGAGTATCGGCGATGCCGATCCGAAGAGTGCCTTTCTGAGGGTTCTGTTCTGCGATCTGCTGCTTCATCTCCTGACTGATCGCCAGCAGTTTCTCCGCATAGGGCAGTAACTGAACACCCCTGGGAGATAACCGGGTACCGCTCTTATCACGAATAAACAGCTGGGTATTCAGTTCGTCTTCCAGGGCATTGATCCGGGCTGATATGGCGGGCTGAGTGGCATGCAGCTGTTGTGCTGCTGCGTGGAAGCTGCCCAGGCGGGCGACTTTTACAAAGGTATCCAGATTTCTCAGGCGCATTCAGTGTTACCCGGTACAACGTATGAAAGAGGCTATGGTCACTATAATAGAGTAACTATTCGTCACAGTCGCCCATCAGCACAATATCTGTTTCAGAAAAAAACGGTGGCAGATCGTGGGTTTCCAGATAGCGATTCTGCATTCTCATCGCCTGTTTCTCCAGAGTGCCATTACAGGCAATCCGTTCTGCCATACCGCTGATGACCTGATGGTGGTGAACCAGTTCATGTACCAACTCGGCCTGTCCGATGACATCGTTGTAGTCCCAGTCATCGGGCATCAGCACCGTGTGGGTAAAGCCATCATAGAGTGCCCGCAGTGGGACTTTGTCATAGCTGCTGTAAGATGCCAGTATGGTAATCTCGTCAGCAAAGCCGCCTTTACGGGATTCTATCCGCAGTGCTTCTTCAACCATTGTCTCTTTGTTCATCAGTTTGATGGCAGGGATCTGATCAGGCTGAAAACTGATCCCCTGTTCGCTGAGCCAGTGTGTGGTTGTCATCATCGCCAGGCTGATATCCAGGTTGCGGTTATTGAAGGCATACTGATTCAGCGGGGCGCTGTTGTAGATACTGTTATAGATCGCCCGTGCAGCATCCTGGGCCAGACTGAGGGATCCTGAGTCCAGTTGTCGGGTAAGCTCAGACAGCTGTGCCAGTGAATCCTTGCTGCCTCGTTCTGTGGCGATACTCAGCCAGATATGAGCCTTTAGCAGATTCTGTTGTGGGCCTTCCTCAGCCAGTAATTGTCCCAGTTTTTGTTGTGCGCCGCTGTGACCTGCGCGGGCAGCATCCTGAAGATAACTCAGCGCCAGAGGGATATTCTGTGACTCGCCGGATTGTGAATGGATTATGCCGAGCCTATAGATGGCATTAGGGTCATTCTGATCGGCTGCCCTGTGGAACCATTGCAGTGCAGTATCCGGGGTGTACAATGCCTGAGGGCCAAAATAGAACAGATACCCGAGTTTATATTGCGCCCGGATATAGCCTTGTTCAGCTGCCAGACCATACCAGTAAAGCGCCTGATTGAGGTCGATCGCAACGCCCATACCTTCTTCGTAAATGAGTCCCAGATTGTACTGGGCATCGGCATGTCCCAGTCGGGCGCGCTGGCTGAAGCTTTGCAGAGCGTAGGGCTGATCAGCATTGCTGTGCTCAGGCATAAGGAGACAGGTCATCAGCACCACCAGACTGGCGAAACGGCAGATGCTGTTGTTGAACATGCTGATTCCCTGCATTCAATTAGTGGTCTGATGGTTTAACGTAGCAATATAAACGTCAATTTAAGTGGCTATTTATATTAAAAGCCTCTGACAGAATTGAGCCTGAAACCCCCGCGTCTTGTCAATTTATTGATGGTTCAATGCCATAAAGGCGCATAGTCTGTTGATATATTGTCTGGTCTGCTATCGGAGCGGTAATCGCGTCGTGTATTTAATCTCTTCCATCGCAAAGCTTGAAGTTACATCCGCCAAACCGTCTACGGCGGCGATCAGCTTTTTATAGAAGCGATCAAAGGATTCGATATCCCGGGTGGCAATGCGTAGCAGGTAATCCCATTCACCGGCCATACGATAGCACTCCATGATCTCATCAAATTGCTGCAGCGTGTCGGCAAACTGTTCAAGCCATTGAGCATCATGATGCCGCGTTTTCAGGTGCACAAATACCGAAACGCCAGCGCCCAGTTTATTGCTATCCAGCAGAGCAACCCGTGACTTTATGTAGCCTTCGTTTTCGAGTTTGCGGATACGCTTCCAGCAGGGAGTGGTCGAGAGGTTTACCTGCTCGGCAATATCTCCGACGGAGGCGGTGCAGTCCCTTTGCAGAAGATCGAGAACTTTTTTGTCGGTGCTATCTAACATGGTTTTTCTATTAATTGTTTTATATGTAGAAAATTATTCTATATTTTTTCGTTGCTGGTCAACAGAAAGAAAACTATTTCTCCCCGATACAGGAGACACTGTTCTACAGTAACTGATGACAGATAGTAGGAGAGAGATGATGGTAAGTCGGGTGGATAGCTGGGTTAATTGGGCAGTACAACAGATTCAGGCAGATGCGCAGCGTTCTGCGGATACCCATCTGATAAAGCTCAATGTACCAGAACTGGCGGGGATTGATCTGTATCTGAAAGATGAGAGTACTCATCCTACCGGCAGTCTGAAGCATCGTCTGGCCCGGTCATTATTTCTGTATGCGCTGTGTAATGGTCGGATCAAAGAGGGCACAGCGGTGATTGAAGCCTCTTCTGGAAGTACCGCAGTGTCCGAAGCTTATTTTGCCCGCATGCTGGGCCTGCCATTTATTGCCGTGATGCCGCGCAAGACTGCGCAGTCTAAAATTGCTCAGGTGGAGTTCTACGGTGGTCGCTGTCACTTTGTTGACTGTCCGACCCGGATGCACCAGGAGGCAACGGAATTGGCGCAGCGCTCCGATGGCTACTTTATGGATCAGTTCCGTTATGCTGAGCGGGCAACCGACTGGCGGGGTAATAACAACATTGCCGAAAGTATTTTCCGGCAGATGGCCCATGAACCGCATCCGGTGCCTTCTGCCATTGTGATGAGCGCAGGCACTGGCGGTACTTCGGCGACGCTGGGGCGTTATATCCGTTACAAAGGCTTTGCAACTGAGCTGCGGGTGGTCGATCCTGACAATTCGGTATTTTTCGACGCCTGGCAAACCGGCGACCGTTCACTGACGCTTGATCGCGGCAGTCGGATCGAAGGGATTGGCCGGCCTCAGGTTGAAGAGTCATTTATACCGGAAGTGATCGATCAGATGGTCAGAGTTCCGGATGCGGCATCCATTGCGGCACTGCGCTGGCTGGAACAACTGACCGGTATCCGTGCCGGGGCATCAACCGGAACAAACCTGTGGGGCCTATTGCATAAAGCGGCGGAGATGAAAGCGGCAGGTCAGATGGGTTCACTGGTAACCCTGATCTGCGATGGTGGGCAACGTTATATGGATACTTATCATGATCCGCAATGGTGTGCCGAGCAGTTTCCGGATATTGATCAATATACCGAACAGTTGAACTCATTGATGGTCGCTCAGGCCTGAACAAAAAAACCGCCAACAGGCGGTTTTTTTATTGTCAGCCTAAAACCACCTCCTATGGAGGTGGTGATCGTTCATTCGAGGCTATGCCTGACAACCCAAAGGCCGCCCCACTGCTTGGTCGGCAAGCCGACTACCCTGTGCGCCAGATTTGATAATGGGAGTGGCACAAGCTCTGCTTGAACAGCTTTAGCTGGCCCGAAGGGTAGCCGCTTGCGGCTATAAAAACTCGGCAAAGAGCGCCTCAGACAGTTTGCCCCTCTGATCCATTATAAAATCAGGTACCCAAGGGGGGCATGCCATGCTCGGCTGCACAGAGGGGATATAAAGTTTGTGCCAGAAATGTACTTCGGTGTAAAACGAAGGTAACGCCCCCTTATAGGGGGCATAAAGCAAAGCCACCTTCTATGAAGGTGGATTTTTACTATGATTAAACGTATGAATCAGAGGCTTTTATTTTCTCTTTAATGCTTCTCTCCAAGGTCTGTTCTGATGTCTGACTTCCTCATTGTTGGTGCCGGTGTAATTGGTATGCTGACGGCCCGAGAGCTGGCGCAGGCAGGTGCCAGTGTTACGCTTATTGACCGTAAAGCCTGTGCACAGGAGTCTTCCTGGGCTGGTGGTGGAATCGTATCGCCGTTATATCCATGGCGCTATTCTGAGCCTGTCACGGCGTTGGCGACCTGGTCGCAGACCAGCTATATCCACCTCGCCCAGCAGTTGCTGGAAGAAACGGGACTGGATCCTGAGTTGCGTCAGAAAGGCATGTTTATGGTTGATGTGCACGATGAGGAAGAAGCATTAGCCTGGGGCAGAAAGTATCACCGTCCAATGGAAAGGGTGAAGAGTGACTTTCTTTATCAGAAAGAACCTAATCTGGTAGCCGATCAGAGCTCCGCGCTATGGATGCCGGAAGTGAGTAGTATTCGGAATCCTCGTCTGGGGCGTGCTCTGCGGCGCAGTATGGAGGTGACTGAAAACATCAACCTGGTTGAGCATCAGACGGTAGAGTCGTTACTGGTTGAGAATCAGGCGGTAATCGGTGTGAACACTGATGAGGGTGCAATTTATGCCGATCAGGTTGTTGTCGCTGCTGGAGCATGGACTCAGGAGTTACTTGCGCCGTTGAATATCGATCTGCCAGTAGAGCCGGTTAAAGGTCAGATGATGTTGTTTAAAGCACCGGTCGGCATGATTAATCGTGTTGTTCTGATGGGCGGGCGCTACCTGATTCCCCGGAACGATGGGCGCATTCTTGTTGGTAGTACGCTGGAGCGGGTTGGGTTTGATAAAACCCCGACTGAAGAGGCCAGTGCTTCCCTTTATGAGACCGCGGTATCGATCTGTCCGGCGTTAAAAGGGTGTGAGTTGGAGCATCACTGGGCAGGTCTGCGTCCAGGATCGCCGGAGGGCGTGCCATACATTGGTGCTGTACCGGGTGTCAGAAACCTGCATGTGAACGCCGGGCAGTTCCGTAACGGTCTGGTGTTAGCGCCGGCTTCTACCCGTCTGCTGGCAGACCTTGTGCTGGGGCGGGATCCGGTTATCAATCCCGAACCATACCGCTTGCAAGGCCGGATCTAGATCATAGGGTAGAGGGCCCGGCAGCCTCTGTGTGCTGCCGGACGACTTCTGTTAATCGTGAATTGTTGGAATCGGCTGACGCTTGTGTTCTGTCCGGCGGTAGATTTCGATCAGGCGCTGTTCAACTTCCGCAGATACCGCTTTTCCTTCCAGAAAGTCATCAATCTCGTCATAGCTCAGCCCCAGTGCATCTTCATCAGCTTTCTGTGGCGTATCGCATTCAAGATCTGCAGTCGGTGTTTTGGTAACCAGGTGGGCTGGAGCCCCCAGGTGAGCGGCTAATGCCCGGACCTGACGTTTGCTTAACCCGAATAGCGGGGCCAGATCGCAGGCGCCATCACCCCATTTGGTATAGAAGCCGGTGATATTTTCGGCTGAATGATCAGTACCCAGTACCAATCCGCCCAGAAGGCCAGCAATCTCATACTGAATGGTCATACGAATACGCGCTTTAACGTTGCCTTTGGCAAAGTCAACGGACGCTGGGGTACCGCTATCAATGTCCGCGGCAGCCATGGCTGCCAGAGTGGCGCTATGAACACCATCAGCTCCTGGTTGTACATTGACGGTGACGCACTTGGTCGGAGAGATAAAATTAACCGATGCCTGGGCATCCTCTTCATCTTTTTGAGTGCTGTATGGCAGGCGGACGGCAATAAAGCGATAGTTGTCGCCGCTTTGTTCGTTATTCAGCTGGTCGATAGCAAGCTGAGCCAGACGGCCGCAGGTTGAGGAATCGACACCGCCGCTGATGCCCAGAACCAGTACTTTGCTGCCGGATGTCTGCAGGGTGTGCTTGATAAAGTTAACCCGCTGTTCGATCTCACTGGCGACATCGATCTCCGGTTTTACCTGCATGGCGTTGACAATTGTGGCTCTGTCCATTGCTGTCTCTCTTGCAAAAATTAGTAGCTGATCGCCCATTCTAGTTCGCCAGAGCGGGCCTGTGAAGGGATGCGGTGAAAGCTGTTTTTATGCACTGTATTGATGCAAAAAAGGCGCTCAAGTGAGCGCCTTTTAATCATTTTTGTGCGGATTCAGAGGGTTACTTCTCTGATGCTTCCTCGTCATCATCGAAAACGCCGAAAGTCAGGCGGCTGAACCATGAACGCTCTTGTTTCTGCTCCGCTGCCGCTTCTGCTGATGTACGGGTGCGAGGTTGTTCCACTTCATTGCTGTCACCCAGTAAACCAAAGGTAGCTGAGCTGAGCAGTGATTCCTGCTTGGCACGTTCAATGTTTGAAACGTAGCCCGGGAAGTTTGCATCCAGTACTGCCTGAGAGTCGGCAGCCAGGTCTGTCATGCCCAGTTCGTTATATGCCAGCACCATAACAGACAGTGCATCCGGTACTGCAGGTGTTTCCTGGTAGTTTTCGATCACATAGCGGCCGCGGTTGGCTGCAGCGACCCAGGCTTCACGCTTTACGTAGTAGCGGGCAACATGCATTTCATAAGTTGCGAGACGGTTTTTCAGGTAGGTCATCCGTTTCTCAGCGTCAGGTGCATATTCGCTGTTAGGGAAGCGGGAAACCAACTGATGGAAGCTCTGGAATGATTCCAGTGCACTACCCGGATCACGCTGTGTCTCGTCGATAGGCAGGTAGCGCTCAAACAGGCTGCGGTCTTTTTCGAAGGCTGTCAGGCCTTTCAGATACAATGCATAATCCAGATTTTCATGATTCGGATTGAGGCGGATAAAACGATCGGCAGTGGCACGGGCAGCCTCCGCTTCATTGTTCTTGTGGTAGGCGTAGATCAGTTCAAGCTGAGCTTGCTCGGAATAGCGACCAAACGGATAGCGTGCTTCCAGTAGCTGGAGCTTTTCGATGGCGAGCTGGTAATTATCACTTTCGAGGAAATCCAGCGCTTCCTGATACAGTTCCTGCTCTGGTACATCCGGCGCTTCGATTTCATCGCCTCCCCACCATGAACAACCCGAAGCCACTACGGTAATTGTGAATACTGCAAGCAATTTCGCCAGACGCATAAAGTTTTTCCTGCCAAATGTAAGAGTCACCCGTTAGATAACAGCGGTATCGTTTTGTTTCGGGTATACTGAGCAAAATTCAATCCGGCCTATTTAAACACAACCGAAAGACAAGCCAAAGCATCAGTGCTGTTTAGTTGACCTGATGTGCGATTTTCTTTGCGATATACATAAGACAGACTTTCAGAATGACAGATAAGGTTCAACTCACTGCAACCGTTACCGATGCCATGGTCGGTAAACGCCTGGATCAGGCTGTTGCAGAACTTTTCCCCGATTACTCCCGGTCCCGCCTGCAGGGGTGGATTAAAGATGGCGCTTTGACTGTGGATGGTGCAGTGAAGCGACCACGGGATAAGCTGCTGGGAGGAGAAGAGATCGTTATCAGTGCTGAGCTGGAAGTAATCGATCAGTATAAAGCGGTGGAGATGGATCTGAATATTGTCTACGAAGATGACGATATTCTGGTGATCAATAAGCCCGCAGGTCTGGTGGTGCATCCTGCTGCAGGCCACTGGGACGACACACTGTTGAATGGTTTGCTGCATTACTGTCCGGATATTGCTCAGGTGCCTCGTGCCGGCATCGTGCATCGTCTGGATATGGATACCACCGGTCTGATGGTAGTCGCTAAAACTATTCAGGCACAGACTGAGTTAGTTGAACAATTGCAGGAACGTACCATGGGCCGCGAATACGAGGCGGTTGTGAATGGTGTAATGACAGGCGGTGGTACTGTTGACGAGCCAATGGGGCGTCACTCACGTAACCGGCAGAAGATGGCCGTGGTTGGCCTGGGTAAAGAGGCAGTGACTCACTACCGGGTACTGAATAAGTTCCGGGCCCATACCCATATCCGTCTGAAGCTGGAAACCGGGCGTACACACCAGATCCGTGTGCATATGTCCTATATTAACTATCCGCTGGTGGGTGATCAGCTCTACGGTGGTCGCTTCCGCTTGCCGAAAGGGATTAGCCCGAATCTGCAAGGACAGTTGAAAGACTTCCAGCGCCAGGCGCTGCATGCGAAACGTCTGGAAATCTGGCACCCGGCTACCGGTGAGCCGATGGCCTGGGAAGTCGATCTGCCAGAAGATATGCAGAAGTTGATTGATGGGCTGTCAGCTGATGCTGAATACCACGAGATTGATCTGTGAAACTGATCGTTGCTGACTGGGCTGCGCCAAGCAATATACGGGCTATTGTAACTACCCGTATCGGTGGTGAAAGCGCTGGTCCGTACTCAGGCCTGAATCTGGGGGATCATGTAGGTGATGATCCTGCCGTGGTTGCTGCTAATCGTCAGTTGCTGATCGAATCGTTGGGGTTGGCTAAAGCACCGCAGTGGCTGTCACAGGTACATGGAACTCACGTCATTGAAGCAAAAGATGATCTGTCTGTACCTGAAGCGGATGCTTGCTGGAGTGAACAGTCAGGTCAGCCCTGTGTAGTGATGACGGCGGATTGCCTACCGCTCTTTTTCTGTGATCGTCTGGGGAAAAAAGTTGCAGTGGCTCATGCCGGCTGGCGTGGGCTTGCTGATGGTATATTAGAACAGACATTATCAGTATTTCCGGATCCTGATGGTGTGATTGCGTGGTTCGGCCCCGCTATTGGGCCGGACGCGTTTGAAGTCGGTGGCGAAGTACGTGAGCAGTTCTGCGCTGAACTGCCTGGATCTGAGCAGGCTTTCAAGTCTTCGCTTAATCAGGGGAAATGGCTTGCAGATATTTATTTACTAGCCCGACTAAGATTGCAGCGCGCTGGCGTAACGGATATTTCTGGCGGCGAGCTATGTACCTTTTCTGATCCTGGCAGTTTCTACTCTTATCGCCGTGATGGTGTCACAGGCCGGATGGCCAGTATTATCTGGATAGATAAGTAATATCCTTTCTATGCTGCTACATGAGAGCTGATATAAGAGCTTACTTTAATAGATCTTATATAAGATCTTGCTTATGTAGCCCTTGAAATAATGTATTTAAGTCCTTACCTAATTATACGAAAGCAATTTAACCCGCTGTCTGTCCTGATAATTAAGAGGGCGTTGCATCAGTCGGGTGTATAAGAAGGAGGGGAATATGCAGCCCGAACGTTTTACGAGCAAGTTGCAATCCGCGCTGGCTGACGCACAATCGCTGGCGGTGGGTAAAGATCACAATTACATCGAGCCGACTCATCTGTTACTGGCGTTACTGGATCAGCAGGGTGGTTCTGTCACGCCATTGCTGGCTCAGGCCGGTGTGAATATGCCTGCATTGAAGAGTGGTGTGCAGCAGCTGTTTAATGGCCTGCCGACTATCGCGAACAGTGATGGTGAAATCCGCTTTTCCCCTGCCATGGGCAAACTCTTCAATCTGACCGATAAGCTGGCGCAGCAGCGTGGTGATCAGTATATCGCCAGTGAGCTGTTTGTGCTGGCAATGCTGGAAGATAAAAGCGGTATTGGTAAATTACTCAAACAATCGGGTTTAACCAAACAGGCACTGGAACAGGCAATTATGCAGATGCGTGGCGGTGAGGGCGTGAATGATCCCAATGCTGAAGAGAACCGGCAGGCGCTGGATAAGTACACTATCAATCTGACGGAGCGCGCTGAATCAGGCAAGCTGGATCCGGTGATCGGCCGTGACGATGAGATCCGCCGTACTATCCAGGTTTTGCAGCGTCGCACCAAGAATAATCCGGTGCTGATTGGTGAGCCGGGTGTGGGTAAAACTGCAATTGTAGAAGGGCTCGCTCAGCGCATCATAAATGGTGAAGTACCGGAAGGTCTGAAGAACAAAGAGGTGCTTTCACTGGATATGGGGGCACTGATCGCCGGTGCAAAATTCCGGGGTGAGTTTGAAGAGCGGCTTAAAGCGGTACTGAATGAGCTGTCCAAGCAGGAAGGTCAGATCATCCTGTTTATTGATGAACTGCATACCATGGTCGGTGCCGGTAAGGGTGAAGGCGCAATGGATGCGGGTAATATGCTGAAACCTGCATTGGCTCGTGGTGAGCTTCACTGTGTTGGTGCCACCACTCTGGATGAGTATCGTCAGTATGTGGAAAAAGACGCAGCCCTGGAACGCCGATTCCAGAAAGTGCTGGTGGATGAGCCGAGTGAAGAAGACACCGTTGCAATCCTTCGTGGTCTGAAAGAGCGATACGAAATTCACCACGGTGTTGATATTACCGATTCCGCCATCATTGCTGCAGCCAAACTGTCGCAGCGCTATATAACGGATCGTCAACTACCAGACAAAGCGATCGATCTGATCGATGAGGCGGCAAGTCGTATCCGTATGGAGATAGATTCCAAGCCGGAGAATATGGATCGTCTGGAGCGCCGCCTGATTCAGTTGAAGATGGAACGTGAAGCGCTGAAGAAGGAAAAAGATCAGGCGGCACTCAAACGTCTTGAAGAGTTGGAACAGACTATCTCCGGTGTTGAGAAAGAGTATTCCGACCTGGAAGAGATCTGGAAAGCAGAGAAAGTTGCGCTGCAGGGGTCGCAGCAGATTAAAGAAAAGCTGGATGCGGCGCGTACCGAGCTGGATCAGGTCAGTCGATCCGGTGATCTGAGTAAAATGTCGGAACTCCAGTACGGCATCATTCCTGAATTGGAGAAACAGCTACAGGCTGCAACCGATGCGGAAGATCAGCCACAGCAGAATCAGCTGCTGCGTAACCGGGTTGGCGAAGAGGAAGTGGCAGAAGTCGTATCCCGGTGGACGGGTATCCCTATATCGAAAATGCTCGAAGGCGAGCGTGAAAAGTTACTGCGTATGGAAGACGCGCTGCATCAGCAGGTTATAGGGCAGGAAGAAGCGGTACTGGCGGTATCAAACGCCGTGCGTCGTTCCCGTGCGGGCCTTGCGGATCCCAATCGTCCGAATGGTTCGTTCCTGTTCCTGGGGCCAACCGGTGTCGGTAAAACTGAGTTGTGTAAAGCGTTAGCTGGCTTCCTGTTCGATACTGAAGAGGCGATGGTGCGCATCGATATGTCAGAGTTTATGGAGAAGCATTCTGTGGCTCGACTGATCGGTGCACCTCCAGGATACGTCGGCTATGAAGAGGGTGGCTATCTCACCGAAGCTGTACGTCGTAAACCCTATTCTGTGCTACTACTTGATGAAGTAGAGAAAGCGCACCCGGATGTGTTCAATATCCTGTTACAGGTATTGGAAGATGGTCGCCTTACTGATGGTCAAGGGCGCACCGTTGATTTCCGTAATACCATCGTGGTGATGACCTCAAATCTGGGGTCGGATCTGATTCAGAACTTCAGTGACGATGATGATTATGATCTGATGCGTAGCGCAGTGATGGAAGTAGTCGGCACGCACTTCCGCCCAGAGGTGATCAACCGGATTGATGAAGTGGTGGTTTTCCATAGTCTGCGCAAAGAACAAGTACGCGGGATTGCAGAGATTCAACTGGATCGTCTGCGTAAACGCCTGATTGAGCGAGAGCTATCATTAACTCTTACTACTACTGCTATGGATAAGCTGGTGGATGTTGGGTTTGAACCAATTTACGGTGCGCGACCTCTGAAGCGGGCTATCCAGCAATGGATCGAAAATCCACTGGCGCAGGAGATACTGGCGGGCAACTATAGCTCCGGTGATGAGATTGGGGTAGATGTAGAGGCGGGTGAATTTATCTTTAGATAAATTCAGTGGCGAGACCGGCAGGCAAAGCCTGCCTTGCTAGTGGCTGGACCGGAAGCTAAAGCTTCCTCGCTCGAAGCAGCAAAACATAAAACCGCCGTCAGGCGGTTTTATGTTTTAAGAGCTTTATAAGGAAAAGAACACTGGTCTCTCTCACAACGCGCGTTTCCACATTGTTTATATAGAAGGCTCTTCCCAGCCACCCGCCACTCGCAAGGAA
>JAOXSA010000307.1 GCA_025800245.1 Amphritea sp.
TGTCCAGCAGGATTTCCAGACGTTCTTCCAGACCTTTCCAGGAGACATCGGCGAAGAACTCGTCCATCGTCATCCCTTCCGGGATAGGATACTTAGGCAGGTAGTAAGTACCCAGATCCAGTTCAGCGTTACAACGTTTGGCGATCTCTACCGAGTTTTCAATGGCTGAGGGAATATCAGCAAACAGCTCTGCCATCTCTTCTGCCGAACGCAGGTACTGTTGCTCGGTGTAGTTTTTTGGACGATGAGGATCTTCCAGGGTGCGGCCCTGGTTGATACACACACGCACCTCATGGGCTTCAAAGTCTTCCGGCTTGATGAACATGACTTCATTGGTGGCCACCAACGGACAACCGGTTTCATGGGCGAGTTGCACAGAGCCATGGACACAGGATTCATCACCGGCACGACCAGTACGCTGAACTTCAAGATAGAAGCGGTCCGGGAATACTTCACGCCACTGTTCCAGCACAAACTGCGCCGAACCATTGTCTGCCGCAATTGCACGTCCTACTTCACCTTCTTTAGCGCCGGACAACGCAATCAGACCTGCGGATTTTTCAATGACCCACTCTTTTCTGAGCAGCGCTTTTTCCGGCTGAATATTCTGACCTTTCTCATAAGCCAGTGAAATCAGTTCCATCAGGTTGCGATAGCCCTGCTCATTCATCACCAGCAGGGTCATCCGGTATGGCTCTGTTTCCGGCTCAGCTTCGTTCACGACC
>JAOXSA010000315.1 GCA_025800245.1 Amphritea sp.
TGCTTTGGCCAATGCGGGGTTTCACTGGGATGTGGCGCAGGATGCGGGTGCCGCCTGGGGGATTGGCACGCGGTTGGGCTTGGGGTTGCTGATTATGCTGATCAGCCTGATTGGCGGGCGGATCATCCCGGCCTTTACCACAAACTGGCTGAAGCAACGCGGCGCGCAGGCCCTGCCTGTTCAGTTTAACGGCTATGATAAACTGGTGCTGGCGGGGTCGGCTGTGTCTTTGCTGGCGTGGGGGCTTTGGCCCGATCCCCATGCCCTATTGGGCTGGGTGCTGATTGCTGTTGGGGGGGCGCATCTTTGGCGGCTGTCGCGCTGGTGCGGGCTGAGCACCCTGGCTGAGCCGCTGATTGTCGCGCTGCATCTGTTTTATGCCTTTGTGCCGCTGGGCTTTGTACTGACCGGGCTGGCGCAGATCTGGCCTGAGATATCGCAGATTGCAGGCATTCACGCCTGGAGCGCTGGTGCCATTGGCGGCATGACCCTGATTGTCATGACCCGCGCCAGTCTTGGCCATTCCGGGCTGCCGTTAAAAGCAGGCAAGACCGAGATCTTCTTTCTGCTGGCGATTCTACTGTCGGCGTTTGCCCGCACCCTGTCTGCGCTGGATATCGCGCCCACCGCGATGCTGCATGGATCAGCCACGCTTTGGATGCTGGGCTTTGCGCTGTTTGTACTGCGCTTTGCGCGGGTGATGGTCACGGCGCGCTCGTAACTTCCAGATCTTTGATTTGTTCCAAATATTCTTTGACCTTTGTCTCGAACTTACCAGCCCTTTGAGCAGAAGGATGCACAAGTTTGCGGGCTCGTCTTTGAGAGGCGTCTACATTTCTTCCCACTACGCCAGCTGCTTGGTTACCGAAAGCGACAACGATTTGCGGGTCGAAAAGCTTCATCTCTGCAATGAGCATTTGATCACATACTGTCCCCAATGCCTTGATAGCATTCTTATCGGGAAACCAGAGCTTGCGCGCATCAGTCAGCCAGACATCATACCCGAAGCTAACAAGGTGAGCGGCAACCGTCCAAACAATACCGGGACCAGTCTTCGCGCTTCTATAGCGCTTTTGACTTACTCCAAACGGAGCACTGACGGTGACCCTGGGTTCGGTTTCCCCACTCCGCAAAGGATCTTGGGCACATAGCATAATTCTCTTCTGGCTAGGTTCTGTAGATGTGTCTGAAATCAAAACCGGAAGATCATACCCGCAAACCTTTCCCTCAATATGTTGTCGGTGTTCTTTCACAATCTCATCAGTTTGAATCGTGTGCCAACCACTTTCGACCGGTTCGCCTTGAAATTGAGACGAAAAATATGCGCCTATTTCGTGCAGTTTATTTATGTCAAAGAGGCTTGATTGGGAGGTAACCACCTCTTTCCAGTTCTTGCCATTCAGTTGAATTTGAATTTCGTCCATAGAAAACTCTGCAAAGAAAAAGCCGCAGGGAAGACCCTACGGCTTTAATCTTTGCAGTTCAACGGGCTTTAGGCAGCCAGAGCGCCTTTGGCCTGCTCAACGATCGCAGCAAACGCTTCGGGTTCGTGTACGGCCAGATCGGCCAGAACCTTACGGTCAACTTCGATACCAGCCTTGTTCAGGCCGTTGATGAACTTGGAGTAGGTCAGTGCTTCGTCATGC
>JAOXSA010000319.1 GCA_025800245.1 Amphritea sp.
CATAATGATCTTTGTCCATTGCTAAACTCAATATAAATTCGTGTGGGTCCTGAACACCGCATTCTAGTTCAATATTTGCCATATTACATGCTACACTCCTGTGCGGCAGCGAGACATGAACAACATATGCCAAGCAAGAGCGGAAGCTGAACAGCTGCCACATGCGCAGTCTACGGCGCATCCTCGGCATTATATGGAGCGACCGAGTGCCCAATACTCAGGTCATTAAACGCGCTGGCCTCCCCACCATGTACACGCTGCTCCGACAACGAAGGCTGAGCTGGCTCGGCCACGTGCGACGGATGGAAGATGGGCGCATACCAAAGGACATCTTATATGGCGAGCTTGCCTCAGGCAAAAGATCTGTAGGCCGCCCTCAGCTGCGCTACAAGGATGTCTGCAAGGGCGATCTGAAAGCCCTGCACATCAACATCCAGTGTTGCGAAGACATGATAGCTGACCGAAACAGTTGGCGCTCTACGCTTCAGAGACAGCTCAAGGCGGGGGAGGAGCAGATCCAGACCTTAGCCGAGGAGAAGAGAGCCAGACGAAAGGCACGTACTAGTGAGGCAAACCCAGCGACCATCCACACCTGTGTCAGATGCGGAAAAGTCTTCCTTTCCCGAATCGG
>JAOXSA010000348.1 GCA_025800245.1 Amphritea sp.
TCATCTGCACTCAATGTCAGAGTCGCTTTGGTAAACTGCCCATCCGGTACGTCATAGTCCGCATTATCGACACTGCCAATGAGCTGATTACCCGCATACAGGCGTACCGCCCAACCCGAAGCATCACCACCGTATTCCGGATCGCCAACCTGAGCACTGAGGGTATAACTCTGGCCCGGGGTAAACTGTTCGCCAAGGGTTTGAGACGCCGTTGACCCCCGCACCAGATAAGCGGCATTTTCGCCTTCAGGGGCGTCATCAAAGGCCCACGAACTAACATCCCAGACACCCACTGAACGACCGCTGGTATCCCAACCCTCAATATCCCGGGTCGTCGAACGGCCATCATCCAGCTGTTGTGCTTCAAAGCCCGCATTGTTGATCGCCACTGCATGACTGATCGGCGTATTGATGGCCGTTGGCCTTTCATTGACATCGGTAACTGAAATACTGATATTCTCGTTGTAACTGGCACCGTCAGCATCGGTCGTAGTTACCGTGACAGATACCGCTCCATCCTCTGCTTCATGATCCAGCGACACACCATCTTTCAGTTTCAGCTGTTTGTTACCACTGCCGTCATCGACAACCTCAAAGCGGTTATCCGATACGGTATACGTGTGTGTATCCGAGTTATCAACATCCGCAGTTGAAAGTGTTCCAATCGTTGCACCTGCTGCATTTTCTGACGCAACAGAGCTGGTTATAGAGATCGCAGTAGGCGCGTCATTGGTGCCGGTGACGGTGATCTGGATCTGCTGCGTATCCGTCGCACCGTACTCATCGGTCACAGTAACCGGGATTGTAAATGTCTGACTATCTCCTACAGACATAGAATCGTAAGCGCTATCCTGTGGATTAAAGCTGTAGCTACCATCAGCGTTCAGTGTAAAGCCGTCCGGTGCAGACGAACCGCTAGTGATGGAGAAGCTCAGGCTGGCTGAGTCATCAGCATCGGTGGCTGTCAGCTGACCGGAAATCGCTGCATCGCCTTCGTTTACAGATGCAGTCACATCAAACCCGGCCACCGGGGTATCGTTAGTACCGGTGACGGTAATCTGGATCTGCTGCGTATCCGTCGCACCATGCTCATCGGTCACGGTGACCGGGATGGTCAGAACCTGAGTATCACCTGCATCCATGCCTTCATAGGCACTGTCTTGTGGATTAAAGCTGTAGCTGCCATCACTGTTGAGGGTAAAGCCGGCTGGCGCAGACGAACCGGTGGTAATGGAGAAGCTCAGACTGGCTGAGTCATCCGCATCGGTCGCGGTTAGCTGACCGGAGATCGCCGCATCGCCTTCGTTCACTGACGCAGTGACATCAGACCCAGCCACTGGCGTATCGTTGGTGCCGGTGACGGTGATCTGGATCTGCTGTGTATCCGTCGCGCCATGCTCATCGGTCACGGTGACCGGGATGGTCAGGACCTGGGTATCCCCTGCATCCATACCTTCGTATGCAGCATCCTGTGGATTAAAGCTATATGAGCCATCGCTGTTGAGCGTAAAGCC
>JAOXSA010000281.1 GCA_025800245.1 Amphritea sp.
GAAGCGTATCACGGGCATAGATCAGCTGTGCTGCGGTGTGTGGCAGATACTTCAATTCCGCCAGATCACCCTCCGTCCCTTCCCCTTCAAGCAGTACGTAGTCACAGATCAGTTGCTTAGCCAGCAACTCCAGCCGCTCGCGGGTATCCGCTTCGGTGCGCCACACCTGATCGGTAATAGTATTCAGAATCTCCGGGCGCTTGCCCTGCCACGGTTCCGCTTCGGCGGCCAGCGGGTCGAACAGTTCACCATCGATGCGCAGATCCAGATCGGCGATCAGGTTATGCAGAATGCCCTGGCTCTGATCGTCTTCGCCCCGCGGCAGACGCAGCAGCGCAACCAGCGTATCTGACAGTTTATCGGTTTCCGGCAACTGACCGAGGATGTGCAGACCGTGACGGATCTGCGCTTCTTTAATGTCACACAGGTAGGCATCCAGCTCCGCCAGTACCTGTTCTTCGTAGTCTTCATCGTCGCTGCTGATATCTGAAGACAGTCCGGTCAGCTCTTGCAGCACGTTGCTCTGCTGAACCTGCTTGATAATCTCGGAGCGCAGCCACTCTTCACGGCGGGTATCCATGCCCATCGCCTGATAGAACTCATCCACCAGCCCTTCCAGCTCGGCCAGATCACCGTAGCTTTCAGCACGGGTCATCGGCGGCATCAGGTGGTCGATAATGGTGGCCTGGGTGCGGCGTTTAGCCTGTGAACCCTCACCCGGATCATTGACGATGAACGGATAAAAATGCGGCATCGGGCCCATCGCTATATCCGGCCAGCACTGATCCGACAGTGCGGTGCCCTTACCCGGCAGCCACTCAAGGTTGCCGTGTTTGCCAACATGCACCATGGCATCCACCTGGTAGCAGTGACGCAACCAGAAGTAGAACGCCAGATAATTATGCGGCGGAATCAGATCAGGATCGTGGTAGTTAGCCACCAGATCCATATTAAAGCCCCGCGCCGGCTGGATACCGATAAAGGTTTCACCCAGACGGATACCGGACAACATCAGACGGCCATCACGGCATTTCGGATCCTGCTCCGGACCGCCCCACTGCTCCAGTACCGCCTGCTGACTTACCAGCGGCAGCTGACTGAAATAATAGTTGTACTCATCCAGCGCCATACTCTGCCAGCACGGCAGCGTATGCAGGGTATTCGGATTGTTGGTTACCGCGCCCAGCAGTTCTTCGATCAGCGCGTTGCCATTGGCGGGAATATCCTCAATCGGATAGCCTGCAGCGGCTAAACCATTAAGAATATTGATGGTGGAGGCTGGTGTATCCAAACCCACACCGTTACCGATCCGGCCATCCTTGGTGGGATAGTTAGCCAGAATCAGTGCGATACGTTTTTCTGCATTGGGCTTACGCGCCAGATTGCAGTATTTCGCCGCCAGTTGCGCGATAAAACCGGCCCGCTCCTGATGCAGTGCATAGCGGACTACAGAGACTTCACAGGTCTCGTCGAAGAAGCTTTCCGTTTTAAAGCTCACCGCCCGGGTGACAATCCGACCATCCATCTCAGGCAGTACTACCTGCATAGCAATATCGCGGCTGCGCAGCCCCTGGCTGTATTCCTGCCAGTCCTCTTCGGTGCTGCTGGACAGTACCAGCTGCAGTACCGGCAGTTTGCGGGTGAACGGCGAGTAAAATTCACTCGGCTGGGATGACAGATCCGGACTGGCCACTGTATTACTGGCAAAACCGGTGGTGTTGATAATCAGGCTGGCATCGCTCTGTTCAATCAGCGCGTTGACCAGGGTGATCGATTCATTGTCTTTCAGCGAGCTGACAGCGATAGGCAGTGGATTCAGCCCCTGCTGCTCCAGCTTGGCGATCAGGCCATCAAACATCGCCGTATTAGCGCTCTGAAGATGGCTGCGGTAAAACAGCAATACACATAATGGCGCATCAGCCTGATCGACTGAAGAGCCGTTCTGTTGCCAGCGTTGCTGCCATTCAGCAAAGCTGGCCTGTCCGGCATTGAATCCAGACGCTTGTGCAGTGTCGTTCATCGACGGCGGCATATACATCATGCAGCGCGGCAGTACCCGCGGTTCATGCCACAGGCAATCAACCTGCAGATATTCAGCACTGATAAAGCGCAGCAACTGCTGGCAGTTATCGGTGCCGCTTTCGCGCAGATAACGCCAGGCATGACGCCAGTGTTCGCCACTGACATTAGAGGCGGCTTCCAGCGCCGGATCAGGCGCATCATCACCGGGCACGATAATCAGGGTACGAGGCTGATCCGGACCGCTCTGTTGCGCCCAGGCCTGTAACCTTTCAAAACCGTATTCCCAATAATTCTGGCCGCCCAGCAAGGACAGCACCACCACTTTAGCGTGATCCAGCACATTGTGTTCGTACAGATCATAGGCGGCGGGTTTCAGCAGCTGCATCCAGTTGGCCAGCCTGACGCTGGGCCACTCAGTAGCCGCTGAACCCTCGTTTGCCTGATCATCTTCCAGCCCTTGATCTTCCTGCCCTTGATCTTCAAATAATGTACGAACACCGGTCGCCAGCGCGGCCAGTGAGCTGTCCGCAGCGGACAATATAACAATGTCCGCCGGAGACTGATCCAGATCGATGATCCCTTCATCATCGACAAAACCGCCCGGCTGGGCCGCCAACAAATGCATCTTACAGTCTGATCCTTATAGCGATCGGTTACGCAGCATCAACCAGCGCCGTTTCCAGCGCCGCTTTGATCACAGACTCTTCGATGCCCTTGCCGATAAATACCAGCGAGGTCTGACGGGTTTCATCCGCATTCCATGGACGATCGAAGTAAACATCCAGACGCTTACCCACAGCCTGGAATACCTGACGCATCGGTTTACCCGGCAGCGCCGCAAAACCTTTGGCACGGAAGATGTTGAAATCGCTCAGCAGAGACTTCAGCGCTGCCTGGAGCTTATCGCTGTCTACTTCACCCAGCTGGATCACGAAAGAGTCAAAGTGATCGTGGGCGTGATCGTGGTCATGGCCGTGATCGTGGTGGTGATCGTGGTGGTTGTGAACGTCTTCAATACGCTCTTCCGCTGCCGCATCCAGCCCCATCAGTACGTCCAGTTCCGCTTCACCATTGCTGATGTAAGCCGTTTTAACCGAGTTCGGCACCTTCGCGGTTACCCGCGCCTGAACCTGTTCACGCTGGGCTTCGTCCAGCAGATCGTTCTTGCTCACTACCACCAGGTCGGCAGCGCTCAGCTGATCTTCCAGCAGTTCCTGCAGGCTTGGATCGTGATCCAGGCTCTCGTCCGCCAGACGCTGTTCCTGTACTTTGTCAGCATCGTGAGCAAAACGGCCAGCCGCTACAGCAGGGCCGTCGATTACGGTGATTACCGCATCCACAGTGCAATACTCTTTGATGCCAGGCCAGTTGAAGGCCTGTACCAGTGGCTTAGGCAGCGCCAGACCGCTGGTCTCGATCAGGATATGATCGATATCATCACGGCGTTCAACCAGTTGCTGCATCACCGGCAGGAACTCTTCCTCAACGGTACAGCAGATACAGCCATTCGCCAGCTCGTAGAAACCGTTATCGCCGTCTACCGCTGCTGCAGTCTCATCTTCACAATCCAGTGGACAGCTACGCAGCAGGTCGGAATCGATGTCCAGCTCGCCGAACTCGTTAACAATAACCGCGATACGCTTACCCGCAGCTTGTTTCAGTACACTGGACAGCAGAGTGGTTTTACCGCTGCCCAGAAAGCCGGTAACAACAGTTGTTGGGATCTTGTTCAGTTGCATAATATTCTCTCTCAGAATAGATCAGACGCTGTCTCAGACAGCATCACGCTTCACGGTGCGCGGTACTTCCGGCTTCACCCGTGGACGGTAAACATGGGGCTGATCCTTGTGGTACAGGTAGGAGTCAGCAAAGTCATCGGTATCCAGCACATGGCCAACCAGAATCAGCGCGGTACGGGAGAAACCTTTGTCCCGGACTTTCTGCACGATATCCTTCAGGGTACCGGTCACTTTGTCCTGATCCGGCCATGAGGTACGGTAGCAGACCGCCACCGGGCAATCTTCACCGTAGTGCGGGATCAGTTCTTCAACGATTTTGTGAATACGGGTCACACCCAGGTGAATCGCCAGAGTCGCCTGGCTCTGCGCCAGCTGCGGCAGACGCTCACGCTCAGGGAACGGCGTCTTACCTTCATAGCGGGTCATAATCACGGTCTGCGATACACCGGACAGGGTCAGTTCTTTACCCAGATACGCAGCAGAAGCAGCGACCGCACTCACACCCGGCACTACTTCATACTCAATACCCACCTCTTCCAGACGGCGAATCTGCTCACCGATGGCACCGTACAGAGCCGGATCACCACACTGCAGACGCGCAACGTTCTTACCTTCAGCGTGCGCCTGAGTAATGTGAGCCGTAATCTCTTCCAGGTCGATAGACGCGGTATCGATAATCTTTTCCGCTTTATCTTCCACTGCCTGCAGCACTTCGCGAGGGATCAGGGAACCGGCGTACAGAATCACCGGGCATTCCTGCAGAATACGGTGACCTTTCAGGGTCATCAGTTCCGGATCACCGGGGCCTGCACCAATAAAGTAAACTTTCATCGGGTTATCCTCTTAAAGCTTTTTGCTGTAGCCGCGTGGAGTGTAAACCCACTCTTTGCTGCCATTAACGATGTGACGGGATTCGCTGTTACCCACGCTTACCAGCGTGAACATATCGACATCTTTAGCATCCAGCTCACCCAGAGTGATGATACGGATACTTTCATCTTCACGGGTCAGCTGACGACCCAGCAGAACCGGCGTGCTCGCCGGACGGTATTGCAGCAGCACATCACGGGCATGGTTCAGCTGCCAGTCACGCTTTTTCGATACCGGGTTGTAGAAAGAGATCACGAAGTCACCCTGACCAGCCGCGTGAATACGCTTATCGATGGTTTCCCACGGCGTCAGCAGATCGGACAGTGATACGGTGCAGAAGTCGTGACCCAGCAGCGCGCCAACACGGCTGGCACCGGCCTGCATCGCAGAGATACCCGGTACAACTTCAATCTCAACATCCAGCCACTCAGGGTGATCCTCTTTACCCTGCAACTGCTGATCCAGCAGTTCGAATACCAGAGTCGCCATCGCGTAAATACCGATATCACCGCTGGAGATCAGCGCAGTCGTCTTACCACTGGCAGCCAGATCCAGTGCCAGACGGGCACGACCAATCTCTTCACCCAGTGGCAGGTCGTGGTGCTCTTTGCCATCGCACACATCACCCAGCAGATCCAGATACAGGCCATAGGCCACCAGATCGCTACTGGCTTTAATCGCTTCCAGTGCTTTCGGGGCAACCAGCTGTTTATTACCCGGTCCGGTTCCGACTACGAAAAGTTTACTCATTGACTCTAATCTCTCTTGAATGGATCGTCCTTCAGGCACCCTGTTCCGCCGTCGGATAACTCCGGGCGATGGCACAGGTGGCCTTTGGCGTTTTCTGTTTATTCAGCACCAGCTCCGGCACATCACCGGTCAGTTGCTGAGCGGCGTACAGAGCAGCCGACTCAGCGACCCCGTATACACCCACGGTTTTAAAAATGTAATCAGAACAGGTGCTGAGCAGCGGCTTCATCGGCCCCAGGGTTTCAGCACTATAGGTCTGATACGGTTTGTTCAGTTTCTCCGCCAGCGAGATCAGTCCGACCTCGTCAGCCTTTACATCAATACTGGTGATACACTCAATCTGAGACAGCTCCAGCCCGGCCTGATCGAGACAGGCCAGCAGCAGCTTTTCCAGTTCCGCTTCCGGACAGTGGCGTTCACAGCCCATGCCCACGGTGTATTTCGGTCTCAGATAGGGCTTCGCCGTGGTAATCACCGCCTGCGCTTCCAGAATGCCGGCGACTTCGGCTGCCCAATGGTTGGCACCGCCCTCATGGCCGGACAGCAACGGCACTACAAAATGCCCCTGCTCATCCAGCACCAGTACCGCCGGATCCTGGTACTTATCTGCAATTACCGGTGCCAGGGTGCGCACCACTATGCCGGTGGCGCAGATAAACAGCAGCCGGTCTCCATCACGGAAATAGCGCTGTACCCGGTCAGCAAAGGGTTGCGGCTTGTAGCTGATCTCAGCATCCAGCGCCCGTTCCAGACGCTGTGCCAGTTTCAGCCCGGCCTCAGTGAGTGCAATAATCCGGTTCATCAGCCATTGCCACGGCTCTGACGCTCACTGCGCAGAACCACAAACAGGGAGAAGTACGGTCCGGCAACGGCTTCCAGATCACTGACATCATCCAGAATGCGTTCGTTGTCACGGCCGATATATTCCAGATAGCGGGCATCAGCGGTACGACCACTTTCCGCCAGCATCGCCAGAATCCGTGGCCGGGCCTGACCAGCCTTCATAATCACTACCGAGTCATGGTGATTCAGGGTATTCAGGATCTGCTCATCGGTATGACGACCACTGACTACGGCAAAGGACTCTTTCAGCATGGTCAGTGGTTGCACCAGACGAGAGGCCGCCGCATTCACCGAGGTAATGCCCGGTACTACTTCACAGCCGTAATCATCCTGCAGACGATCCAACAGATAGGAAAAAGAGCCGAAGAACAGTGGATCACCTTCACACAGAAACAGCACATCGTGGCCTTTATCCAGCTCAGCACGGATCTGTTCGGCGCCGGTATCATAGGCTTCGTTGGCCAGCTTACGCTCGGTCAGCATCGGCATCGGAATAGCGATCTGCTGCTGTTCAAGATTAACCTGGCGATCATCTTCTGCCAGCGCAGCATCCGAAATAGTCAACGCCTGGGAGGCACCCTGATCATTGGACAGAAAGCTGATCACCGCGGCATTCTGAATCAGGCGCAGCGCTTTCACGGTCACCAGTCCCGGATCACCCGGGCCAACGCCCACGCCGATAAATTTACCTCGACCATTCGCTTGCATCGGCTCAGTCATCTGCCTTGTCTTCCTGTTTCTCTTGCTTAGTAAATTTGAACAACGCCACCGGCAGGCTTGGACGGAACAGCAGATTACCCGCCAGTTCATCGCCTTTACTCACCGCTACCTGTACCGATTCAATGGCGCAATCAGCCGCAGCACGACGTTCATCATAGAAGCTCACCATCTGCTGACGAGTACGTTCCATCACCGCACTGACTAACAGTACGCCGTTATCCGGCAGGGTATTCCACACCTGCGCCAGCATCGGTGCCATCTCACCACCGCTGCCGCCGATAAAGATTTTGTTCGGCTGCGGCAGCTCTGCCAGTACCTCAGGGGCACGACCGGCCACCACATGCAGATTACTGACCACGCCGAAGCGCTCGCGGTTGGCCTGCAAGCATTCCAGACGCTGTGGATTGTTCTCGATAGCGTGTACCTGGACATTCTGATTCCAATAACTCAACTCGACCGATACACCGCCGCAGCCAGCACCGATATCCCAGATACGATCCTCACTCGCCGGCTGCATCAGCGACAGAATCGCCAGTCGCACTTCACGCTTGGTCAGCATGCCCCGGCCATTTCCGGCATCGGTGATATACATCTCATCCGGGATGCCGGGAAATTCAGGAAGCACTCCGCCTGGGCCAATAGGATCAACCACGGTAACGTGCAGCGGATCGAACGTCAGCGGCGGCTCGCCGGTCTGCCCGTCAGCCTCAAAATCCTCGTAGATATCCACCAGTTCGGTGGCGCTGAAGGCGCGAACCTTCTCATCGCTGTAACCCAGCATCTCGCATACGGTCAGCTCAGAATCCGGGAAACCAGCAGCGATACACTCTTTCGCCAGCGCCAGCGGGGTGCTGAATTTATCGGTCAGAATCAGCAATCGCTGATTGATCTTCAATTGCGTACGCAGTTTAGCCAGCGGGCGACCGTGCAGGCTCAATACCTGCAGATCCTGCAGCGACAGCCCCAAACGGTGACAGGCCGCCTGGACACTGGATACGCCTGGATGGAAGGTCAGGATTTCAGGGTCAAACTGACGGCTGAACCAGCGACCGATGCCATACAGTAACGGATCACCGGAGGCCAGAATGGCCACCACGGAAAGCTGCGCTTCAGACGATGCGGCAGTCAGTTCATCCAGCTGCTGTTTCAGCTCTGCCAGTTTTGGCAGTTCCAGTTGTTGCTGCTGCGGTTGCAGCAGGTGGCCCACGGTCTGTAGCTGACGGGCAGAGCCCATCACAAAACCAGCACTCTGCAGCGCCTGCTGCGCAGCCAGTTCCAGCTGTGCGGTTTCGCTAACCCCCAGACCAATAATGTGGATCTGCATCAGTACCACTCTCCGCGGTTGCAACGCAGCAGGGCATTACAGGTCGCCGAACTCACCGCGCTGCCGCCTTCACGGCCCAGCAGGGTAATACATTCAATACCCAGCGTTTTATGGACTTCCCACAACGCTTCTTTGGATTCTGCCGCGCCGACAAAGCCCACCGGCATACCGATAATCAGCGCCGGTTTGTCAGCGCCCTGCTCAATCATCTCCAGCAGGCGGAACAGCGCAGTCGGTGCGTTACCGATCACGACCACACTGCCGGCCAGTTTATCGCGCCACAATTCCAGTGCTGCCATGGAGCGGGTTTCACCGCGCTCTTTAGCCAGTTCGGCAGCCTTAGGATCGTTCAGATTACAGACCGGTTCTTTGTTGATCATGCGTTTGGTGATGCCCTGTTTGACCATCTCCACATCGCAGAGGATGTCACAGTCGGAGGCCAGCGCTTGCAGGCCTGCCTCACAGGCATTGGCGCTGAAGCGCACCCGCTCAGCTACCGCAGGGATACCGACGCTGTGTACCACACGCATCACTACCTGCTGCTGCTCGCGGGTCAGACCGTCAAGGTCGGTCAGCTCACGGATCTGTCGAAAACTTTCCTGCTCGATCGCTACCGGATCGATGATGTACTCAAATTGCACCGTCTTTTTACCTGTCAGAAGACGTTAGTTCACGTCTTGAAAATTGTTCTTCTTAGCGGCTCCACGGAGCCAGTCGACGCATTCGGTCAGCGTCGAAAACTGCTGATCCGCCCGGGCAAACTCAGGCCGTTCCAGCATTAATACTTCAATACCGAGCTGTCGCGCTGCGGTCAGTTTAGCTTCTGTCACTGCGCCGCCGCTGTTCTTACTGATCAACAGGTCAACATCGTGGGCCTGCAGCAGTGCCAGTTCGTCCGCTTCATTAAACGGGCCGATCGCCTTAATCCATTCCACTTCTTCGGGCAGCTCTGCCCGCGGTGCTGCCGCGGTGCGCAGAATCAGTTTTTGCGGCGGCTGTTGCTCACGGGCCTGCTGCACCAGTTGATCCAGCAGATCCTGTTCCAGCTGACCTGCAGTAATCAGTACCGAACGCTTGCCCTGCATTGCAGGAATCAGTTCCGGCCAATCCTGAAAGCTTTGCCAGTTGTCACCTTCCTGAGACTCCCAGGCAGAACGATGAAAACGCCAGCAGGGAATACTCATTTCCCGGGCGACCTGCACCGCGGTATTGCTCATTGTCGCAGCAAACGGATGGGTTACATCAAGAATGGCATCGATACCATTGGCTTCGATATATCGTCCCAAACCGCCGAACTGGGTAAAGCCACCACTGATCACTTCGCAGGGCATCTCCGGCACCCGCACGAGACCGGCGACACTGTAGACGATTTGTATCGCACCAGCGGGGTTATTTCTTGCCTGAAGGAGACCCGATTGTTCCAGACTACGCGCGACTTTGCGGCCATCGGAGGTACCGCCCAATAGCAGAACTTTCACTGGCTCGGCTCCTTAGCCACTGCACCTTCAACAACACCGGGCGCCGATTCGCACACAGAGCCAACAAAATTGCCCTTGCGATCAATCGCCCAGACCTCCAGCTGTACGCTGTCCGGCACTATCGCTCGCGCCTGCGCCAGGGCTTCAGCGCAGACCACGCTGGCCAGATCGATATTACGTTCCTGACAGGCCTTCAATACCTGCACACTGGTATTGGCCTCACGAATCCAGGCTTGCAGTTCAGCATCGGCGCCGGCGCGGGCTGCAAGCCCGGCCAGATGATCAAAATCGATGCTGGATGCACGGCTATTGAGATCCAGATGACCATTAGCCAGTTTGGTCAGCTTGCCAAAACCACCACACAGGGTCAGTCGGGGCACGGGTACCTTTTTGGTGTATTTCAGCACCGCACCGACAAAATCCCCCATCTCCAGCAACGCCATATCCGGCAGGCCGTATTGCTGACGGATCGACGCCTCACTGCTACTACCGGTGGTCGCCGCGATATGGGTAATGCCGTTGGTGGTGGCAACATCGATCCCCTGATGGATCGAGGCTATATAGGCCGCACAGGAGAATGGCCGCACAATGCCAGTGGTTCCTAGAATTGAAAGGCCGCCCAGAATACCGAGCCGCGGATTCATGGTTTTCAGAGCGATCTGCTCGCCATTTTCAACGCCCACCGAGACTTCAAAACCGCCATCATAACCATAGGTGTAAGCGGCTTTTTCCAGATGTTCAGTGATCATCTTGCGGGGCACCGGATTAATGGCCGGCTCACCGACTGCCAGCATCAGACCATCACGGGTGACGGTGCCAACACCGGCGGCGGCTTTGAAATGAATGCCCGCTTCCGCCACTAAGCGCAGTTCGACAAACACCGTGGCACCGTGGGTGGCATCAGGGTCGTCACCGGCATCTTTGATGGTCTCGGTTCGTACGCCATTGCCAAGCTTGGTGTAGGCTTCGATGGTCAGTTCTACTTCTTTACCCCGTGGCAGCGTGACATCCACCTTTACCGGCTGCTTGTCATTGAGCAACGCCTGCGCCGCTGCAACACAGCAGGCAGTAGCACAGCAACCAGTCGTCAGGCCACTGCGCAACGGTTTCGGGGTTTCAGAACTTTCCGGCCACATAATCGAAACTCTCTGGATCAGGCTTATTCAGCCAAAGCAGCTATATCAGCACCGTTGAAGACAGCGGCAATAGCTTCAGGATTAGAGGCGAAGAACAGATGCAGATAGCTTGCCGTCAGACCACGCTCGCGATAAATCGCCTCACCCGGCGCCGGATGGCGCTGACGGCGACCATGACCGATCGGCTCACGGGTACCTTCACTGCGGGAACGATGGTGCGCATGGGCACGGATATCCCCTTCCGGCAGCACAGCGGTCTGCATACCCTGGCAGCCACGCTTACCACGCATCGCGCCCTGGCCCTGCATCAGACCCAGCATCGGATAGGTGTTCTCTTCCAGATCGGTCAGGGTTTCCAGGCAGTATAGGAAACCGCCGCACTCTGCCAGAATCGGCTTGCCCGCTTCATGGAACATCTGAATCTGGCGGTGCATCTCAGTATTGCCCGCCAGCTGTGCCGGATACAGCTCCGGATAACCACCCGGCAACCACAGCGCATCCGCTTCTGGCATCACCGTGTCATTCAGCGGCGAAAAGAATTCATACTCGGCGCCCATCGCCTGCAGCAGGCGCAGGTTAGCATCGTAGATAAAGCTGAACGCCACATCTTTAGCGATGGCGATCTTTTTACCCTGCAATAAAGGCTCAACCGCCGGCACTTCTGCGGCATGGAACTCCACTGGTGCTGGTAGTTCGGTGATCGGATTACCCGCCACCCAGTCAACACCGGCATTAAAGCGCTGTTCCAGTTCGTCGCGCACCTCTTCCGCCTGCACCAGACCCAGGTGACGTTCTGGCAGCGCCACATCCGGGTTACGTGGCAGAGTCGCCAGCAGCGGCAGATCTTCCGGCAGCGCATTACGAATCAGTTCTGCGTGACGCTCAGTACCACAGCTGTTGGCAATCAGACCGGCCACGTGCACATCCGGGCGGAAGTTAGCCATGCCGGTCACCAGCGCGGCAGCGGTCTGCGCCATGCCTTTAACGTCCATCACAATCGCCACCGGGATATTGAAGCGCGCCGCCAGATCAGCACTGGACGGATCACCGTCAAACATACCCATCGCGCCTTCCACCAGAATCAGATCGGCAACCTGCGCCGCTTCAAACAGTTTCTGCTGGCAGTACTCTTCACCGGCCATCCACATATCAAGCTGCTCGACATCCTGACCGGATGCCTGCGCGAGAATCTGCGGATCCAGATAATCGGGACCGGTTTTAAAGATACGCACCACTTTGCCCTGATCACGGAAGTAGCGCGCCAGTGCCGCAGTGAATGTGGTTTTGCCCTCACCGGAGCTCGGCGCGGACAGGAACAGAGCCGGACAGCTTACGGTTTGTGGAGCAGTCATCAGAATTCGATCCCTTCTTGTGCTTTAACACCCAGACGGAAAGCGTGACGCTCATCTTTGATATTACTGATGGTATCCGCAACCTCCTCCAGACCTTCCGGCATTACCCGACCGGTGATCATTACGGTCTGCATCTTCGGACGGTTTTTCAGCGCTTCAACCACCGGCTCCAGCTCAAGGTACTTGTACTTGAACATGTAGCTCATCTCATCGAATACCAGCATGTCGTAGCTTTCGTCCTGCAGCAGCTCGGTTGCCAGTGCCCAGGCTTTCTGCGCCGCCGCGATATCCTGCTCTTTATCCTGGGTCTCCCAGGTAAAACCGTGGCCCATAATGTGCCAGTCGATCTGCGGATGATCGCGGAACAGTTTGAATTCACCGGTCTCTTTGCGACCCTTGATAAACTGAATCACAGCGACTTTTTTGCCATGACCGACCATTCGCGCCATGGTGCCAAATGCCGAGCTGCTTTTACCCTTACCGTTACCTTTCAGCAGAATCAGTACGCCACGTTCCTCAGTTGCCTTGGCGATCTTCTCATCTACAACGGCCTTTTTATGGGCCATACGTTCCTGATGGGTCTTCATGTTCAAGCCTCCTGTGCTGCTGGTGCAAGCAGTGCAATATATTGTGCCCCCAGTTGTTCTGCGAACTGGCGGCCCCGTCCGCGCTTCACGGCGGACTGTTCAGTATCGATCCAGACGGTATCGCCGGGCAACTCAATGCCACCCAGCTGTGCGGTACTGCGCCCGTCTGTCAGTATGTATGTGCGTACCTCCAGTTGTGCATTCCTACGCAGCACCTGCTGAAGATACTCCTGTGCCTGCAGTAGCGCCTCCCGCATCGGGGTTCCACCGCCCGCTGGCAGGGTATCCAGCCAGTCGCGCAGCTCTTTCGGCGCCCGTACTTTGGGCAGCAGGTTTTCAACCTTGTTGTTACCAAAGCCGAATATCGCCAGCTGCTCACGCTGCAGATAAGCCGGTCGGGCGATCTCGATCACCGCTGCTTTGGCATTCGCAAACTGCTCGGATGCCAGCGTTGAAGCTGAGGTATCCAGCAGGATCAGATGCAGCGCCGCCTGGCCCTGCTTCTGTTTCTTAAAGCGGATATTCGCCGGAGGCCACTGCCCCAGGCTGGATACGAGCGTGGCAAACCAGTCAGGCTTGGTAGAGGGTTCAGTACTCTGATACTGACCGCCGACTGATTTGCCTTTACGCTTTCCCGCCAGTTCCTCCGCCTTACCGGCTGGCAGCGATGACTTTTCCAGTTTATCCACCGGCAGTACGACTTTTTCGGCAGTGCGCTGCTGTTGCGGTGCCATACTGCCCCAGTCACCGGAGGATTGTGATTTATCCTGCTGCTGACGATGACTGTCATCCGGGCGCTTAAAGCCGCTATTCTGCTGAGGCTCTTTTGACGGCGGTGGCGGTTGATTCGGACTCTGCGGCGGCTGCGGCGCAGCATGGCGACGGTGCGCCAGCACCAGCTCTTCAACCGCGTCGATATCACTCAGTTCAACCTGATCGCGCTGCATCAGCGCTGCATGAGCAATCGCCGCGCGATACCAGACGATATCCCCGCGCATGCCATCCACCTGGGCCGCACTGCAACGCTCGGCGATCTCAAGGCGCAACTCATCGCTGCAATCGACCTGATACAGACGCTCACGAGCGTCCTGAATGCTGCTGATCAGTTCGGCCTGCTCATTTTCGTAATAGGCGCAGAACTCCGCCGGATCTCGATCAAAACGTTCACGACTGCGGACAATCTCGACCCGTTGCAGTGGCGAATACTGATTGGTCAGCTCAACCATCAGGCCAAAGCGGTCGTGCAGCTGCGGACGCAGCTCGCCCTCATCAGGGTTCATGGTGCCGATCAGCACAAAATCGGTACGGTGGCTGTGACTGATACCATCGCGCTCTATGCGGTTAACCCCGCTGGCGGCAACATCTAACAGCAGATCCACCAGATTATCCGGAAGCAGGTTCACCTCATCGACATAGAGTACACCACCGTGTGCCCGGCTCAGCAGGCCCGGACTGAATACCACCTTCTTTTCGTTCAGCACCTGTTGCAAATCCAGGGTACCCAGCAGCATCTCTTCGCTGGCACCCAGCGGCAGCGTAACAAACTCTGCAGGCAATATCTGATCGTCATCGCCACGATGAGACGGCAACAGGTCAGCCATACCCCGTGCCAGAGTCGATTTAGCGCAGCCACGGGGGCCGCTGATCACCACACCGCCAATAGCCGGATTGATCGCCGCCAGCTGCAAAGCCAGCTTGAACGATTCCTGTCCGGCAACGGCACTGAATGGAAAATGCTGATCGATCATCAATATCTATTCTCTCTGTTAACCATCCGGATAACGATTACTGCTTCGGCCAGTGCGCGTGATGCTCATCGATCACAAACTTATGCCGGTGCTTCATGTGCGGATGGTAATGGGGATGGGCATGGGGCTCAGGGGCCTCCCATCCTTCATGGTTATGCTGATGATGCTCGTCATGGACGTGCAGATGCAAGTGTTCTGTCTCGTCATGCTCGTGCCACATCTCGGTTTCGTCGTTTGCAGGCCAGACTTTCATCGCCAGCAAGGTCGCCAGCAGCGCACTGATGCCAAGACAGGCAAACGCCCCGGTCATAGACAGATTAGCACCGGCCCAGCCAGCAAGCAGGTAACCTATAAGCCACATGCCGTGAGTCAGGGCAAAGTTAGCTGAAAAGTAATCGTTACGATCCTGCTCCTGACAGGAATTTCGCAACACCAGCCCGGTAGGTATAAGTACCAGCGAACTGGCAAAACCGATCAGGAACCAGATAGGAAACAGACCAATATAAGTCGGTTCGACTAAACCACAGAACAGCGAAAGGCTAAGACCTGCACCACCAACTAACATTACCGTTCGAGAGGTATATCGGTCCAACAGGCCCGGTACCAGAATCGCCGCCACCACAGAACCGGCACCCGCGGCAATCATCACCAACGGCACCCACTCTTCATCCAGTCCAAGTACCGAACGAACATACACAACGGTATTCACGATGATCATCGCACCGGCGATGGAGAGCACCAGATTAAGCGCCAGCACGCCGCGTAAACGCGGCGTTCTCAGGTAACTTTTGAAGCCAAAGCTAACATGCTGCCAGAGTCCGCCACTGCGATCTTTGGCCTGACTCTTTGGCACGTTGGCCAGCGATAGCGAAACAGCCGCGACCACAAATGCAACCGCATTGAGTTCAAACAGAACAGAATAAGAAACGACCAGCAACAAGGCTGCGGCCAGCGCTGGACTTAACAGACTTTCAATTTCCATCGCCAGGCGCGACAGAGATAGTGCCTGAGTATATTCCTTTTCATCCGGGAGGATATCCGGCAGCAACGCCTGATACACAGGTGTAAAGCCTGCCGCCAGCGCATTGAGGAAAAACACCAGAATGAACAGTTGCCAGATCTCAGAAACCAGTGGCAACAACGCCACTACCACGGCACGACCGATATGCAGACTGGCCAGCCAGGTGCGCCGGGGTAAACGATGAATATAGCCACCAACCACTGGTGCCACAGAGACGTAAGCGATCATTTTAACCGCCAGCGCTCCACCCAGCACCATACCGGCCTGCGCCGGACTCAAATCAAAGGCAAAAAGTGCAAGGGCTACCGTCATCAGACCGGTTCCCAGTAAAGAGACCAACTGACTCAGAAACAGCCAGAGAAAATTACGATTACTCAGCGGTGTAAGAATGCCCATCGGCGCCTCATACGGCCGTGGCAGCGAGTTCCGGCGTTGCCAGACGGCGATCTTCAGTTAATTCAGCACCTTCCAGTCGAACCCAGCGGTTGGCCAGATGCTCAAGAAAGTCGTCATCATGGGAAATTATAATCATTGCCTGCGGCAACGATTGCAGAATATTAATAAGACGCCAGCGCGCCTTGGTATCCAGCGCATTACTCGGCTCATCCAGCAGTAATACATCAGGCTCCATCGCCAGTACGGCCGCCAGTGTCACCATACGTTTTTCACCGCCGGATAGTTGATGGGTGATACGCTCTTCGAAGCCCGCCATGCCGACCGATTCCAGTGCTTCTGTGGCGATCCGGGTGGCTTCTTCACGGGACTTGCCCAGATTCAGTGGCCCGAAAGAGACATCTTCCAGCACAGTCGGACAGAATAGCTGATCGTCAGGATCCTGAAACAGAAAGCCGGCACGCTCGCGTACTTCGACAAACTCTTTCTCTTCATGACGCTGCGCGCCGAAAGCATGAATTTCACCGGCTTTGGCTTTTTTCAGCCCCACCAGCAGATGCAGCAGGGTCGTTTTACCGGCACCGTTAGGCCCGGTCAGCGCAACCTTGTCGCCTTTTTCCAGTTTGAAGTCGACCTCATCCAGCACCACGCCACGACGGGGGTAACGGTAGGTCAGACCACGGGTTTCCATCAGTACGCTCATAAGAAATTCAGCCCGAATAAAACAGCGAAAAAGGGAACACAGCACGCCATAAAAACAAAATCAGGCCGTTGCAGTGTCATATCATCCATCAGGTAGAACTTTCCTTTATAGCCCCGGCACTTCATGGCGTCCATGATCCGTTCGGAGCGTTCCAGCGAGTGCACCAGCAGCATACCTACCAGATACCCTACTGAACGCCAGGTATGCAGGTTAGCCCGCATGACAAACGCCCGCGCCTGCATAGCACGGCGCATGCGCTTATATTCCTGACCAATCACATCAAGATAGCGCACAGTAAACAACAACAGATGCACCAGTTTATCGGGCACTTTCAGATGCGCCATAGCGTGCCCCAGAGTTGTTGCCGTCATTGTGCCAACCAGCGCCAGCAAACAGAAAACTACCGCGTTGGCTTTCAGCGCAATCTTCAACGCATGAATAAAACCTTCCTTACTGGCCGGAAAACCTGCCACCGAGAACAATGCTTCCCCCGGGGTTGTGAAGGGCAACATTACGATAAGGAAGATCATAAACATATCCATCGCAATGACGCGACGAAGGGTGCGCTTGAAATTGAGCTGAGCCAACACTGCCATCGCAACGGCGGTCACCAGACCCAGCGATAGCACGGCAAAAGAATCAGACAGGACTACAAGTAGCGCAAAGACAGACACTACGATAACCCGCAGGCGAGGATCAAGCCGATCGATCAGAGAGGTCTGATGTTTCAGTTTCTGCCCCTTCCATGAGGTACCACTGTGTTCAAAACTCTGCGCCATCGGTCAGCCCTGTTTCTGCTGTTTACGCTGACGCAGCCACATACCGACACCGCACAAACCAAAGATATAGCCGATACCACCCAGGATATCTTGCAGACCGGCTTTCTCTTTGTAAGCCTGTAACTCTTTACGCAATGGCACGATCTGTTTCGAGACGGAGCGTTCGATCATTTGCTGCAACGCGGCGGCGTCAGCACCTGACAGAGCAACATTGCCGTTTCCGGCTGGGGTTGATGTTGCTTTAACAGGTTGCTGATCGCCACCCGGCAGACTATCCGGCAGCTCGTCGGCGGGCAGCATGGTATTCATTACATGCCCGGCACCCAGATCGATAGTGAAATGATGATCAATACGCTGTTGCGCCTGATAACTGAACAAGCCCTCATCTTCAACAACGGTCTCGCCCAGTTTATTTCCCTGAGCATCTGTGATGATCACCGCTAAACCCGCATGGGCCATATCACCGTTAGAAAAACCTACTTCACCCTCAATCAAATCACCGATCGCGTAGACACCACCGATAACATTGTGGGCAAAGACAGGAGTCGCCAGCAAAGCCAGCAGCATTACTACTACCTTAGTCACACCAAGCTTATGCACGCTCGCAATCCTCGGAAATATTGAGAAACTCCGGTTTCACTTTGCGAATCAGCAATACTGCAGCAGCAGTCACAAAACCCTCTACAATCATTACCGGGATGTGCGCAAAGAAAGTGGCTTTCGCCGCCAGCATAAAGGCCTCTCCGGATAGTGCCAGAGAACCTGCCACCATCAGGGTTGTCAGGAGAATAGCCCCGCCTCCGGCGATCGCGCCCCAGATTGCGGCACCCTTCGGTGACGCGCTGGCAATACCTCCGCGACAAAGGTAATACATCAGTAACCCGGGCAGAGCGATGTTAACGATGTTAACGCCCAGCACCACAAAACCACCAAAACCGAAGAACACCGCCTGCAACAGCAGCGCTACCAGCAACGCAGGAAAAGCCGCCCACCCCAGCGCCAGACCGATCAACCCATTGAGGATCAGGTGAACACTGGAGAAACCGATTGGCAGATGAATATACGAGGCGATAAAGAAGGCCGCTGACAGAACACCTACCTGTGGCAGGTTGTCGTAGTCCATCTTTTTCAGGCCAATACCCACACCGATCACTGCAAGCACGGCGCCTGCAGCCAGAACCGGTTCTGATAACGCGCCATCAACAATATGCATGCGTACCTCTGATGCTTAACCGGATTACTTAACCGGGTGCGCCTGAACCCAGATTACCGCATCCTGCGACAGTTCTTTACCTTTATACTCAGTATCAGAACCTACACCCAGTGCTGCAAAGCCCCACTGACCCGCTTTTGGGATGCTGAAGTTAAAAGTACCGTTGGCATCAGCAAAGATAGTCATAGTGATGAACGCATCAGCTGGCGGAGTCATATTGCCTTTATCGCTGAAACGATCATTTTCCATGTCCGGCTCATAGTTCATGTATTCCACTTCGATCTCAGCAAAAGGCACTGGCTCACCACCACCTTTAACAACGCCGACGAAGTTGCCGCCTTCGTAAATCGCGTAAGGCTTAGTCAGCGGAACGATCTCTGCTTTAAGACCCAGCTCTTCATTCCAGTCAGTTGGCAGACTGCCAACGTTAACGATGTTCTTGGTGATCTGCTGGATGTAAATATCTTCAGATTCTTCCAGGTACGGCGCAGGCTCCATAACAAAGACGTGATCACCCAGACCGCGCAGTTTTACTGTCGCCTCGTAAGAATCGCCAGTGTTTTCAGCACTGGTCCATTTGGACGGCTTAATCGTATCCAGAAGATCAGTTTTTTTACCTTTCAGGACTTTATAGAAAGCCAGAGGGGCGTCAACTGCCATTACATGACCGCTTTCAGCAGGATGAGTGAAAGGCATTTTCAGAGTAACTTCACCACCACGATCACGCAGTAGCTCAGGCGTATAGATCATCTGAAAGTGCGCCTGGGCGGCAGTAGAAACGATGGCAGCACTGGCCACCAGAGAAACAGCTAGTTTTTTGAACACGTTATTTTGCTCCGTCTGAAACATAAACAATACAGTCGGAGTTGGGAGGAGATAAGCACAAGAGGATCGGTTTAGAATCATTGTCACTCGGTGAAGCCCTCCGCAACACCAGGATAAAACGAACGCCTTCCGGGCGTTTTCGATTGTCAGACTGGTACCGGACTCATAACTCTGTAACAGCTATTTACCGTTGCGGGGGCAGCGTTGGGATTATCTGTCTATAAGATGCACCAACTTCCCGGGCCTGATCCGCAGTTGCTTGGACTGGGAAAAAACCCTGCATAACCATGATTATGCGGCCTGACAAGCGCTTCAAGATACCTGCGCCAGAACCCCCGTGTCAACAGGACTTACGGAGGCCTGAGCAAATATTTATCATACAGATATAACGCTAAACAAATCCCTTCAGACAAACAAAAACCCCGGCGACGCATTCTTATCTTAATGCGACCACCGGGGTTATTTCAGCCATATTGATATCAGCAGGCAGCCAGCAGAGACTGACGATCCTTTTTCGGTGAAATACCAAGGGGCAACCTATATCAACGGGCTGGCAGTATTAAAGTTAAAGAACCACACACCATACTCATCAAAGGATCTTCAGCTCCGACTATCTATCAATCTAAGCAATTAAACGACGGAGAAACTCGCCTTGCTTGTGGCTGGACGGAATGCACTTCATTCCTTGCTCGAAAAAGCCCTCCCTCCTGCTCAATCAGCCTTTTACAGGTAAATCCTCAACACTTAGATACCCACCTTTACTCGATGTTTCCTATTGCTTTGTAACACTCTAGAATACGGCAATTAAGGATTTTTTTGTTAAGGACAACACCATGCCTCTTACCCCTCGCATACTCGCCATTGCCACGCCGGTTGTGGCTATTACAGTTGCTATTACAGCTAGTCTGGCCACTTTTTTTACCACCCAGGCCACCGCAACCGTCACCAGCGATAAAGTTTCTGCCGAGCGTATTCAACTGATCCAGCAGAATATCGATAGCCTGCATCCGGATGCCTCTTCAGAATTGAAACAGGAGATTCTGGAGATCGCTGTGAGAGCGATTGAGAACCAGATCTTTGTCGAAGGCGGCAGCTTTATGATGGGGGATTTTGGTATGAAGTGTAAAAGTGATCG
>JAOXSA010000354.1 GCA_025800245.1 Amphritea sp.
GGTAGACCATCCTGGCGCAGCGAATACAAATAGGTGCAGTCGCGGCATTCTGCTCCGAACATAACATAGAGGTAATCGCCGCCTCGACACCATCCTTTCGGCCTACTGGCATATTTTCGTCTGGTCCTTCTTGATGCGCAGCGGGCCGGTGCTGAAGCATTGAGCCATCCTGGCACGAATGAAACGGTCGCGGCGCTGAGCTTCGAAAACTGACTCCGTAGCCACAGCCACTTCTCGCACATTTCTCTCGACTCCCTGACCATGCACGGGGTAACGTGCCACCTTCATCGGAACCTCTGTGATCTTCAGGAGATCATGGCCAGGGAGATCGCGCGTTAGCACCGGTTCACTGACCTTGTAGTTCCAGACAATCAAGTCCTTCAGGCTGGTGGCAGTCTTTGTTGATCTTCACTTTGTGCCGGCTCCTTACCTTAGGACGAGGTCTCTTTTTCGACCCCTTCCCCCCCCCCCGGCGGTGTTCACCCGAACCTCCAGCACATTCTGGATAATGAACTCTGTCATCTGTCATCACTGTAGAGCAGGGCCTGGAGCAACAGTTCCGGATGAGCCCAGCAAACGCTAGACTCCAGGTAAGATCACCGAGCCGGTCGTCGTCGGCTGCGCGAGTGTGAGCCGGAGCTGCTCCAGGAAGACTCGCGGTTTTGGATCTTGCAGTAAAACCACATAGGACAATA
>JAOXSA010000366.1 GCA_025800245.1 Amphritea sp.
GCGAGACGGCCTCCACAACGCTGTCGGTAGTCACGATCGGTCATCGCCGGTACGTTTTCAGGGTGTGCCTTCCAGACATTCCTGGTCAAGCTCTGCTGTACCACGTTCAGCTGATGTCTGCTGGGCAGTCCCGGTGCCGCCGCGTCTGCACAAACAGATGCCCGGGCGCTTCCAAAACGTCGCTGAGTCTTTTGGTCGCCACCTTGGTCAGCAGCAGCACATGCACTCGCACGATACCTGGGCGGCGTGGTCAGCTGACAACTGGCCCGCGGCTCGGGACCATATAAACACACAGCAGGCGGCTCTGTGCTGTAAACCAGCGAGCCATGCTCAGCTTGGCGTGCGCGCAGCGGTCGCCTTTGCCCCACTTCCCGGTAGCCATGCATCTGAGAAGCTTCCAGCGTGCAGGATACACTCGCCCAGTATCGGGTAAGTGCATGTGCTACTGCTGACCGAGGTGGTAATCAAAACACACAAAGACGTAACAAAAATCAATCATTCTCTTCGGAAAATTATTTTGTTGAAACAAATGCTCCATCCTGAAACCACGAAAGGCAACAGCGAGCAAGGAGAACCATCCAGCCGGCCCATCCAAGGCACACCGCTACCCAACTCGTCCACCACTACCTGAGAAGGTTCTGAAAACCTTGCTTGCTCACGCTCAGTAAATTCTGACGCTCTGAACCCATCACAACTGGCACCGCCTCTACGGCAAGTCTTACAGCCCTCTGTGTAGACCGTGTGTGGACTACAAGAGCACACCGGTCGTCTTTATCAGGGGCACCACCAGCTAACACCAGCAGCACCAGCTTTCCGGGGTGTGTCATCCAGACATTCCTGGTCAAGATCTGCTGTATCACGTTCTGCTGATGTCTGCTGGACAGTCCCGGTGTCTCCGCGTCTAAACGAACAGATGCTCGGGCGCATCCATAACGTCGCTGCGTGTTTTGATTACCACCTCGGTCAGCAGTAGCACATGCACTTGTGCGATACTGGACGAGTTTATCTTGCACGCTGGGAGCTCTCAGATGCATGGCTACCGGAAAAGGGAGCAATGGCGACCGCTGCGCGCACGCCAAGCT
>JAOXSA010000368.1 GCA_025800245.1 Amphritea sp.
GCGATGCCTCTGTGCTGTCGACGAAAACCGGAGTACAGTTTCATGGCCCACCTCCCGGAAATTCCTCATTACGCATGGCTGCCGATACTGAAAAGCGGTATTCATCATCAGCAATAAGAACCTGCGTAAATGGACTGAGTACCGGCCAGCTGCAGTTCATAGTTATCACCACATACTGTCCGGGCGCACCAAAACCACTCAGCACCGTGCCATTACTGTCCGTAATGACGATATCTGATTCCTCCAGGATCTGGTCAAAGTAGCCCATCGTACTGTTCTTGATACGCTGAACAATCGCTTTCTTACGGTCACCGGTATTATCCGGATCAAGGTTGGTCTGACCGGTAATGGCATAACGGGCACCTTCACGCACCGCGTTCTGCATGGTCAGATTGGCAAAACCCAACAGGGCAAAGTCGATAACACTGAACATCAGCAGGAAGAACAGTGAGCCGACAATCGCAAATTCGACCGTTGTGACGCCGGAAGAGCGATCTCTGTCCCTGACAGGGTGACGACCACAATTTTTGTGGAAATGACGCTTATTCAGGTTGCTTTTATGCAGATTTGCCAGCGAAACATCTGGCAGGCGATCAGCGCAGGCAGGTCCAGTCGGGATGGGTTTCCCCGAAGCTGTCACTGAGCAACCGGTTCCATTGGGCGGAATTTTCATCACATTCCCCCTGATACGTTGTCTTTTCTGACGTCAGAACCGGTGTCAGATCTCCTCTGAAGTATTACTCCAGAGTAAAGAAGCTACAAAACCGAAAGCAGCTTACGCCCGAAGTAAGCCGCCGCACACCACCGATTCATCAGCCTGGTCCGTGCACTGCATGTTTAACAACTAGACACAAAGCAGCACTCTGTCAAATTGACAAAACCGCCTGAATATCAGAGTTTCCGGGAATTCTATTGAGGATTGAACAAGTTAGATGAGAATCAGAAAAAACACGTTTTTTAACACCTGCTCAGAATCTGAGCAGTGAGAGCCGGGTCTTCGGACCCGGCATATGCAAGTTGATAAGGCAGACTATCCGATACGCTTAATCTTCTTTTTCAGCCGTCGACTGAGTATCCAGACGGAGAACAAAACCACCGGCAGCATCAGCGCAATGGTGCGGTCTTTACTGAAACCCAGGTCGTAGCTGTAGGCAGCATTCAGCAGGTATCCCATCAGCGCCAGAATGTAGTAACTGATCACAACCACTGACAACCCTTCAACGGTCTGCTGCAGACTGAACTGCATCTGCGCCCGGCGGTCCATCGACTTCAGCAGCGCCTGATTCTGCGCTTCAATTGCCATATCGATACGGGTACGCAGGAAATCACTGGCACGGTCCACACGACCAGCCAGATCATCAAGACGGTTCTTGGCCGCCTCAACGGTACGCAATGCAGGAGACAAGCGTCGATCAACAAAGGCTGCAATGGTTTGCAGGCCGTTGATTTCGCCCTCTTCCAGCTCCTCGAGACGACTCTGAACCATCTGGTAGTAAGCCCGCCCTGCGTCAAAACGGTAGCGGGATGCTGCAATCAATTCAGCTATAGCGGCCGCCAGATCCGATAACTCGGTAAGCTGACGTTGCTCCTCTTCTGGTACCCGGTGACCGCTGATTTCACGAACCAGACGGGCCAGCTGAGACTCCATATGACTGACTCTGCGGCTGACTCCCTGGGCTTCAGGAAACGCCAGCAACATCATATTACGGTAGGCTTCCAGCTCCAGCAGTGCCCGCAGAACCCGCCCCATCTGGCACTCAGTCAGAGTGTTATTCAGCACCAGGATACGATTAAAGCTGTCACTGTGTAGTCGCAGCGCACTCCAGACAGTGGCTGCCCCATCCCGCAAAGACGATGCGATCAGACGCTGGCCTTCAAAGTACTGCCGCAGGGTTTCACGGTCCGGTAGCTGATCAGGAAGGCTGTTCTGTACCTCAATATGTACAGCTGAGATTACCTCACCGGGGACTTTTGCAATCCAGTCGGAAGGGATCATCGACACCGGCGGATGCCGGAACGGCTCAGTGTCCTCACCGTACACGGTAAAACTGTAGGTACTGAATTCCGTGTGTCTTTCCCAGCGAACTTCAAACTCGCCGAAATTCTGATAGAAACATGAATCACCTTCCTGCGGAGGGTTAATGCTGTAGCGCTGACACAGCTCCCGAAGGTGATCAAACTCCCGCTCATAAGCGGAATCATCACCGTGCAGAAATGAGATATGAGACACCCGTAGCGGGCGGTTTGCGACCTGAAACGGCCGGGTATGCAGATCAGCATAGTTCGCAGTGAACATCTGATGCTTACGCAGTTGGCTGTAGTGTCCCCCTATAGGATCAGCTACAGTTTTTTCGAGTTCTAAAGCCATTATCAGCTTCCTCTTATTTTTATACTGCAAGCCATCATATAGAAAAAAAACGGGGGGCCAAGCCCCCCAAAGCGACTGATTACGACATAACTCTCCAGACTGCCGTAACCCGATCTGATGGTGGAACCGGAGCTGGTAGTGCGAACCAGCCAGAGGGTTGTCAATGCGCAGGACACTGCATCGACATAAACAGACTGCCCGGCCCCAGCCAGTCCGTTCGTACCAGAAGCTAAAGGATGGATCAGGCGGCGATCAGACCTTCACGGGTAACAAAATCCAGAGTGTCATCCAGCGCTTTACCCAGCTTCTCGATAATCTCATCAATCTGCGCTTCGGTGACGATCAATGGCGGACAGAATGCCAGTGAGTTACCGGCAACTGCACGGGTGATCATGCCGTGGTTCTGACACGCCTGCATCGCGTAAGCACCTACCGCACCGCCTTCAAAACCGGCACCTGTCTGCTTGTCAGATACCAGCTCAACCGCTGCAATCATGCCTTCACCGCGCACCTCACCCACCAGCGGATGCTCCAGATACTCGCGCAGACGCTTCTGCATGTACTGACCCAGCTCCGCAGCACGACCAAAGATGTTGTCCCGCTCGTAAATCTCCAGGGTTTTCAAAGCAACCGCCGCTGCCACCGGGTGACCGGAGTAGGTATAACCGTGACCAAACACACCCACTTTCGCGCTTGGCTCGATCATCGCTTCGTACATATCACCGCGAATGACAGACGCACTGATCGGCATATAAGCCGAAGACAGCTGCTTGGCCAGTGTCATCATCGCCGGCTTTTCGATACCCATGGTGGTACAACCGAAATCGTTACCGGTACGGCCAAAGCCGGTGATCACTTCATCGGCCCAGAACAGGATATCGTGCTTGTTGAGCACCGCCTGCACTTTCTCGTAGTAACCTTTTGGCGGCACGATTACACCGCTGGCACCGGTAATCGGCTCAGCAATGAACGCCGCGATAGTATCCGCGCCTTCAGCCAGAATCAGTTGTTCCAGATTATTGACGATGCGGTCTACAAACTGCTCCTCTGTCTCACCTGGCAGGGCGTTACGGAAGTAGTGCGGCGCATCGGTACGTAGTACACCCAGCGCATCGAACGGCAGGTCGAAGTTAGTGTGGTTTGGCGGCAAACCTGTCAGAGACGCCGACGCCACAGTCACGCCGTGGTAAGAACGCTCACGGGAAATAATCTTAAACTTCTCTGGCTTACCAATCGCATTGAAGTAGTAACGCAGCATCTTCACATGGGTATCGTTAGCATCACTGCCGGAGTTACCGAAAAATACTTTAGCGTTTTCCACCGGTACCATTGCTGACAGTTTTTCCGCCAGATCCATACCCACCTGATGAGTCTTACCGCCGAACATATGGGAGTAAGCCAGCTTACCCATCTGCTCAGAAGCGGTCTCAATCAGTTCACGGTTGTTGTAGCCCAGAGAGGTACACCACAGCCCCGCCAGACCTTCCAGATACTGGTTGCCTTCGCTGTCGTAGACATAAGCCCCGTCACCGCGCTCGATAGTCAGCGTCTCGGTCACCTTCAGGTTGGTGGTTGGATAGATAATTTCGCTCATAATGCTGTCCGTATTTAGAATTCTGAAAGTCTGCTCTGTGCAGAGTCAGGCCCAGTTCCTGACTCCGCTTTAAGTACTGGTTTAAGTACAGGTTTGAATCAGCGGTTCAGACCGCCCATGCAGATATATTTAGTTTCAAGATAGTCATCCAGGCCGTATTTCGAACCTTCACGGCCCTGACCAGACTCCTTAACGCCACCGAAAGGAATGATCTCCGAACTGATAGCGGTTTCATTCACGCCCACCATGCCGTAGTCGATCGCTTCAGAAACACGCCAGATACGACCCAGGTTTTCTGTGTACAGATAAGCCGCCAGACCAAACTCGGTATCGTTTGCCATTCGCACCGCTTCTTGCTCTGTGCTGAACTTGAATACCGGTGCGACAGGGCCGAAGATCTCTTCCCGGAATACCCGCATCTGATCATTCACATCGGTCAGAACGGTTGGCTGGTAGAAACTACCGCCCTGCTCGCCTGGCTGACCGCCAATGATGACAGTGGCACCTTCTTCAACCGCGTTCTGCACCTTGGCATGAATCTCTGCAGCCGCTTTCTCGGTAATCACAGGGCCATGGGTTGTCGCAGCCTCAAAACCATTACCAATGCGGAACTCTGCCACCGCCGCGGCAAACTTTTCAACGAAGGCATCGTAGATACCTTCCTGTACCAGCAGTCGGTTGGCACAGATACAGGTCTGACCTGAGTTACGGTATTTAGCGACCAGCGCACCGGCAACCGCCTGATCCAGATCAGCATCGTCAAATACAATCACCGGCGCGTTGCCACCCAGCTCCATTGAAGTACGTTTCACAGTGTCAGCGCACTGCTTCATCAGCAACTTGCCGACCGGAGTGGAACCGGTAAAGGTGACTTTCTTAACCGTAGTATTGGACGTCATCTCGCCGCCCACTTCAGCGGCATTCGCGCTTGGCAGTACACTGAAAAGGCCTGCTGGCAGACCGGCACGGTCCGCCAGTTCCACCAGCGCCAGCGCAGAAAGAGGAGTTTCCGCAGCAGGCTTGAGAACAATGGCGCAACCTACCGCCAGTGCAGGACCAGCCTTACGGGTGATCATCGCATTCGGGAAGTTCCATGGAGTAATCGCTGCCACAACCCCGACAGGCTGCTTAATAACAACACCCCGACGATCCGGCGTGGATGGAATAATATCGCCGTAGACCCGCTTACCCTCTTCGGCAAACCACTTGATGAATGATGCGCCATACCCTACTTCACCACGGGACTCAGCCAGGGTTTTACCCTGTTCGGCAGTCATAATGGTGGCCAGATCCTCGGTGTTATCCAGCATTAGCTGATACCACTTTTCCAGCAGATCACAGCGGGTTTTCGGTGGCAGTGCTTTCCAGTCAGCCATCGCCTGCTCGCCCGCCTCGATTGCCCGGCGCGTCTCACCTGCCCCCACACTGGCGACATCGGCCAGATGCTCACCGGTTGCCGGATTGGTTACCGCAAAGGTTTCACCACTGTCAGCATCAACCCATTTACCGTCGATAAAAGCCTGGGTTTTCAGTAGCGTTGGATCATTCAGTTTAATTGTCATTATTGTGTCTCCATACCTGTCGGCTGAGCCGACCGGGTTACATATACAGAGCTAGTTATAAATCTCAGTATCTTTTGTTTATATAATTTCTTTTAAGACTTTATAATTGGATATCCAAAAGTAATTAATTTATCCGGGTATCGATAACCGCTATGGGGCAGAAAAAAGCAGCACTCTCAGGCCAGTTGGCTGATATGGATCTGAAACTACTGCGGGTATTCAAAGCCGTCGTCGAGTCCGGCGGTATCACCGCCGCAGAGATCCAGCTCAACCTCGCCAACTCCACCATCAGTAACTATATCTCCGACCTGGAAAAGCGTCTGGATATGCGTCTGTGTGAACGGGGCCGCGGCGGTTTCTCAGTGACAGAGCAAGGCGAGGTTGTCTATCAGGCAACCCTGCAACTGCTGTCCGCCATGGATCAGTTCCGCGACACCATCAACCGCAGCCACAACCGCATCCTCGGTAATCTGCACCTTGGCTTCGCCGAGCATATGCTGGGTGCCCACAATTCCTGCATCGTGGATGGGTTGGACCAGTTCTACCAGCGTGCCCCGGATGTCCGGGTGCAGATCAGCACCATGAGCTCCGACGACGTTATCACCGCAGTACTGGACCACCAGGTCGATATCGGTATCACGGTGACCACCAGCTACTTCCCGGAACTGGAAAGCCTGAAGCTGTTTGACGAAGAGATGCTGCTCTACTGTGCCAAAGGCCATCCTCTTTATGAGGCCGCTGAACAGAGCCTGCCGATCAACAACAACCAGCTACAGCTGCATAAGTTTGTTGAATCTCCGCGCCTGATGCCCGGCCGGGAAGCCCATCCGGATATGCGCTACTGGAACAAGCAGGCCCGCGCCCACCATCAGGAGGCCCGTGCCACCCTGATTCTCAGTGGTCATTACCTGGGCATCCTACCCCGCCACCTGGTCAGTCGCTGGGGGCTGGATGATCAACTGAAACCGATCCTTCCGGAGCGTTATGGCTACACCAACACCTTCACCGCTTTCTGGCGCCGAACTCAGGGTAAGCAGCTGATCATCGAGCACTTCACCGATTGCCTTAAGCACGCACAAGTCAGCCACTGACTACCTCTCTCTACCTATACCCTCGTAGGTATAGCGGGGGGAACGCCTGAATGATTATCGTAAAAAACAGAGTCACAGCTGCGGGCTATACTTTTTTATCTTCACCGCAGCATTGTTAGTAATACCTGCGCCATTCAGAACCGGCGCAACACTGAGGTTAGAAATATGGCTGCTCCATCTCATACCACGTCTTATTACGCGGCATCGGCCAACGATAAAGTCTGTCGTGAATCACTTAACCAGCATATTCAGGCGGATGTCTGTGTTATCGGCGCCGGTTATACCGGCCTGTCGACGGCCCTGCATCTGGCTGAAAGCGGTTTCAGAGTTGTGGTACTGGAAGGTTCCCGTATTGGTTTTGGTGCATCCGGCCGTAACGGTGGTCAGATCGTGCATAGTTACAGCCGTGATATCGACTTTATCGAAAAGCACTATGGCAAAGAGATTGGCACTGAGATGGGCAAGATGGCCTTCGAAGGCGGTAAAATCATCCGCCGTCTGGTGAAAGACTACGATATTCAGTGTGATCTGAAGGATGGCGGTATCTTCGCAGCCTGCAACAACAAGCAGATGCGTGAACTGGAAGAGAAGAAAGCCCTATGGGAAGCCCACGGACATCAGGATCTGGAACTGTTGTCCGCAGACAGTATTCAGGAATATGTCGGTACCGGTCGTTATGAAGGCGGTTTGCTGGATAACAGCGGCGGCCACTTCCATCCTCTGAATCTGGCACTGGGTGAAGCTGCAGCACTGGAATCCCGTGGCGGCAAAATCTATGAAGACAGCGCGGTAACCCGTGTTGAAGAAGGCAGTAAAGCGACAGTACACACCGCCAACGGTTCTGTGACTGCGGATTTCGTTGTGGTTGCAGGCAATGCGTATCTGGGCGGCCTGATCCCTAAGCTGGAGCAGAAAGCGATGCCTTGCGGCACCCAGGTTATTACCACCGAGCCACTGACCGAAGCACAGCAAAAAGCCCTGCTGCCGAAAGATCACTGCGTGGAAGACTGCAACTACCTGCTGGACTACTTCCGCCTGTCTGGAGATGGCCGTCTGATCTACGGCGGTGGTGTCACTTACGGTGCCCGCGAGCCGGGTAAGATCGAATCCCTGATCGTACCGAAAATGCTGAAAACCTTCCCGGAGCTTCAGGGTGTTAAAGTCGACTACGCCTGGACCGGTAACTTCCTGCTGACGCTGATGCGCCTGCCACAATTCGGTCGCATCGGTAATAACATCTACTACGCCCAGGGTTACAGTGGCCACGGCGTTACCAGCTCCCATCTGGCGGGTAAAGTGCTGTGTGATGCGATTCAGGGTCAGGCAGAACGCTTTGATGTGTTTGCCGGCCTGCCACAATATCCGTTCCCTGGTGGCCGTACCTTCCGCATCCCATACACCGCCATGGGTGCCTGGTACTACAACATGCGCGACAAACTGGGCATCTGATCCGTCAGTTCTGCGCAGCAGCGAACAGGTATGGAGAGAGCCTCTTCGCTGCAACAAACTCCTTACGAGCGTCAATCGTGGCCTCGCAGCAATGACTGCGGGGATAAACAAGTATTTATAAAACAGAAAGATAATAACGATGAGTACAGAGATTGCTCAGGCTGAGAGCACAACCGGCAGCGCCGGCGCTAATACGGCAGCTACCAATGAACGGAACAATACACCACTGAAGTGGATGGTGTTCTACGGTTCTATCATGGCGTTTTTCGCCTACCTGTCGACCCAGCATGTGGAAGGCGAACCTTATGGTTTTTACAGCCTGTTACCTGCCCTTTTGATTCTGTTTGTCGCAGTAATCACCAAAAAACCGCTGGAATCGATTTTTGCCGGCATTATCGCAGGTCTGCTATTGCTGGATCCTACCAATATCGTTACCGGCCTGGGTGACCTGTCCATCGCTGTGGTGATGGATGAAACCATCGCCTGGATCGTACTGGTGTGCGGCATGATGGGCGGCCTGATCAACATGCTGGAACGTGGCGGCAGCGTCCTGAGTTTTGGTGATATGCTGGCCCGCCGCATAAAAACCAAGCGTGGAACCATGCTCACCACCTGCACACTGGGCATCATGGTCTTTATTGATGACTACCTGAACTCACTGGCGGTTTCCGCATCGATGAAGAACCTCACCGATCGCTACAAAATCTCCCGTGAAAAACTGGCATTTCTGGTCGACTCCACCGCTGCACCAGTCTGTATTCTGGTACCGGTTTCCACCTGGGCAGTCTACTTTGCAGCCCTGCTGGAAGAGAACGGTGCCACCGGTGAGGGCAATGGTATGTCACTGTATATCGAATCGATCCCTTACATGGTCTACGGCTGGGTAGCTCTGCTGGTCGTATTCCTGGTTGCCAGCGGTTTCCTGGGCGATTTCGGTGCCATGAAAGACGCCGAGCGTCGTGCCCAGGCTGGCCAGCCAATCCCGGACGGTATTACTCAGGACGGCTTTGATACGTCTGGTCTGAAAAAGACTTCACCAATCGTTGGTCTGATCAATTTTATCCTGCCGATGGCAGTACTGGTCGCTGCCAGTGTTTACTACGAAATCGATCTGTTACTGGGCGCACTGGTTGCTTCCATGTTCACCATGGTTCTGTACTTTGCCCAGAGCCTGCTGAACTTTGGTCAGTTGGTTGATTCGATGCTGGACGGCTTCAAAGTGATGCTGCATCCAATCGCTGTAGTCTGCGCAGGTTTCATGGTCAAAGAGGTGAACGATCAACTGGGTATGACCCCGTATATCATCGACTCACTGACCCCTTATCTGTCGAAAGAGATGTTACCAGCACTGGTGTTCGCAGCGATGGCTGCCGTGGTGTTTGCCACCGGTTCAAGCTGGGGTGTATTTGTGGTGTCCCTGCCGATCGTAATCCCGATGGCGATCAGTCTGGATATGTCGATGCCATTGACCGTAGGTGCCCTGCTGTCAGCGTCTGCATTCGGTAGTCACGCCTGCTTTTTCAGCGACTCCACCGTGCTTTCATCTCAGGGTTCCGGTTGTACCCCGATGCAACACGCACTGACCCAGATACCTTATGCCCTGATCGGCGCAGTACTGGCGTTCTCATCGCTACTGGTACTGGGCTTTATGATGGCGTAACGCACTGCTGGCAAAAACGCATTGCAACGCAGTGCTTGCTGGAAAAACAAAAGGAGGCATTGCCTCCTTTTCGGGTTCAGAGAAGGACAAAAACAGATGACAATAAAATCTTCAAAGACCGCAGTATGTTTGCTCCTGCTGGTGAGCCTGATCTGGGGCGGTGAGTTTGTACTGATTGATCTGGCAGTAGCGCAGATGCCTACCCATACATTCAATGCCATCCGCTTTCTGATAGCGGCGTTATCACTGCTACCGCTACTCTGGATCAGTCGGTCTCAGCTCCGTAAAGTAAAATGGATCCCTCTGCTCGGCGCCAGTGCTTTACTGGGTTTGCTGCTGTTTATTGGCTTTTACACCCAGACCGAAGGGCTGCGCTTTACATCAGTCTCCAATGCCGGATTTATCACCGGTCTGAATGTTCCGCTGGTACCGTTACTGGGCTTTCTGTTGTTTCGAAAACAGGTCGCTAAAGCCGTCTGGCTTGGAGTGCTACTGGCCACGTTCGGTCTCTACCTGCTGACAATTGGTGACAAACTGGAGTTTAACAAGGGCGATGTCCTGGTTCTGATCTGCGCCTTTGGTTTTGCCGGTCATATTCTGTTTACCGGTCGCTTCGTCGATAAAATGCCGGTTGTACCGCTGAGCATTATCCAGCTGATAGCGGTATCCCTTTACAGTACTATCGCTGCCCTGCTCAGTTCCGATCCGGCATTTTACTACCCGGATGCAGAGCCAGTCACATGGCTTGATCAGTTACTGGATCCGATCATCATCAGCTCCATTCTGGTTGCGGGTATCCTGGGAACTGCCTATGCATTCTGGGCTCAGTCGGCCAGCCAGCAGATTCTGGAATCCCATAAAGTCGCCCTTATTTTTGCGACCGAGCCGGTATTCGCTCACCTCTCAGCCTGGCTGTTTCTGGATGAACATCTGGGCACCAAAGGGCTGATAGGCGCAGGCCTGATCATCCTGGCCATGCTGGTTTCAGAACTGGGAGACCGCAGGAAAAAAGTTAAGGTCGAACCGCTGGATCAGACCGCGACCATAAGCTAGTGGCGAGTGGCGAGTGGCGAGTGGCGAGTGGCGAGTGGCGAGCATAGTTTCGGTCAAATTCATATCCGAGAACATTTCTGATTATTATCGTAGGGTGCAATAGCGTCAGCGTATTGCACCAATATCAAACAAGGTGCGTTATAACGCACCCTACGCTGCTCCGAACCACGATCAAGTCGTTGCACGACGGTCCAGCCAAAAATCCCCCCTATCGGCACGGGGACGTGCCTCGCTACAAAAGTTCTTTCAATACTCCGTAGCTCTCTCCGTTTTTTCGAGCCACTAGCGAGCATTGCTTGCAATGCGGTCGAGCAAGTCGTGCTTGCACGACGTTCCAGCCACGATTTTATTCCTATCGGCACGGGGACGTGCCTCACTACATAAGTACTTTCAAAACTCCGTAGCTCTTTCCGCTTTTTCGAGCCACTAGCGAGCATTGCTCTGCAATGCGGTCGAGCAAGTCATGCTTGCGTGACGGTCCAGCCACGCGTGCAAACTTCGTTTGCACGGCCCTACCCCCCTAAGGGTATTGTGATTCGGCTTAGTTAACCAATCAATTAAGTTAAATACAGAATTAAAGAATTTAACTAACCTAATATTTCTTTCAGAATTTCTCATCAGCTGTAATCCGAACCCAAAAACGGATCGCAGTGTGCACATGCAAGACCAACAAAAAAAATATTAGAGGTCGCTATGACAATCAGAAATTCTGTAAAAACTCTCCTCAAAGGCGCAGCTCTGACTGCAGCACTGGCAGCACCAATGACTCAAACCGCACAGGCAGGTGAAGAGTTCATGCTGGCGCACGCCTACCCGACTGATCATATCTTCCACCTGACTTCCACCACCTTCACCGATGAGCTGGCGAAGCAGAATTCCGGTATGACTATCGATTACCATCCGGGCGGCGATCTGGGTGACTGGGCATCCATCTTCGAGCAAAGCATGGATGGTGTAGTACCAATAAGCATGACCTTCGCAGCCTCCGAATTCGATCCACGCCTGGATCTGTCCTGGCTGGGTTACGTGGTAGACAACTGGGATGATGCCCGCGCAGTTTACGGCCCTAACGGTCGCATGACTGACGTGTATAACGAGATTCTGGGCGATCTGGATCTGGTTGTACTGGGTACTATCCCAACCGGTTTCGGTTCTGTTGCTATCCGTAAGGATGTTGAGCGTGTTCCAACCAACTTCCCGGAAGATACCAAAGGTATCCAGATGCGCGTTCCACCAGTGCCAATCGGCATTGAGCGTTTCAACAACTGGGGTTTCACTGCGGTACCAATGCCATTCTCTGAGCTGTACACCGCGCTGCAGCTGGGTACTGTAGACGGCCGCGCGTTCGGTCCATCTGTAGAGATCTGGCAGATGCGTGACGTACTGTCTGCGTACATCCTGACCCGCGACTACTTCGAGCACGCCTTCTGGGTAGTGAACAAATCCTGGCTGGAAGACCTGCCAGCGGATGAACGCGAGAAACTGCTGGCGGCTGCCGACGTAACCCTGAACAAAATCTGGGATGAAGCTCAGGCGATCGACGAAGGCTTCCTGAAGCAGGTTCGCGATGCGGGTATCAACGTAGTTGAACTGAGTCCTGCGCAAATGGATAAAGCGAAAGAGATCCTGTACGCCAAAGAATGGCCATACATGGAAGGTATCGTAGGTCCTGAAATCATGACCATGATGCGCGATATCGCCGGTATCAACTGATCCTCCTGCTTGCTGAACGATAGGGTGCGCCATACCGGCGGCGCACCCGCCTACGCAACAAAAAGGATCAGAGCCATGCAACACGAAAAACTTACTAAACCGGCGCAGTCCGTGGGTAAGACCAAGATCTACGATTACGATCCTGATCTCAGCACCCATCCAATGCCCCCACACCTGCACGCCATTCCCGAGCAACCTAATAACCGGGTTGATACTTTCCTGATGCGCTTCGAGCGCCTGCTGAACTGGATCTTCCGCGCCATGATGCTCATCGCGGGCCTGGGTCTGGCATTCCTGATGTTCGGTCAGGTTATTATGCGCTATGTGCTGGAATCACCCTTTACCGGCATCGAAGAAGCCTCCATTTTACTGGCCGTGTGGATCTACTTTCTGGGAATGGGCTACGCCACCCGCGAGCGGGAACACATTCACGGCGGCATCGTCAGCCTGGTGGTTAAAGACCCCGACAAGGTGGGCATGATCCGCTTCTTCGGCTCCATCGTCTGTATGATCGCCGCCTGTATCTTCGGCTACTTTGCTTGCAAATATGCCCTCAAAGAGATTGATCGCGGCCGTGTCAGTATCAACCTGCGCTGGCCCCGCGGTATCTGGAGCGGCAGCATGATCATCGGCTTCGCCATGATGGTCGGTTACTTCCTGCTGGAAGCGATCAACGAGTTCCGCGATCTGCGCCGTACCCGTCGCAACCGTAACGCCTCTATTGAAATCCAGAACCGTCAGGAG
>JAOXSA010000390.1 GCA_025800245.1 Amphritea sp.
GTCCGAGGGCAAGCAAAGGGCGACCTTTCTTTTTAAAAATATATTGTTAGGGATAAGCTCAAAGTCGCATCTCTGCGTTACGGCTTTTGCCAATAGAACGACTATTACCTACAAACCCTGCCTGGATATGCGGCTTTGAACTTATCCTGAATGAAGGTATTTGGGAGTCGGGTTAATATCAACCAACGCTTTCGGCTCCAGACCGGAACTAAAATCATCGGCTAGCTGCTGTTTCAGGTCGGCATCCCACCGCATTCCTGTATTCCGGGGTAAACCATTTCGGATATTTTCATCCTGACGCTGTGCCGGTGTTTTCCGGACCTTCCGGGGCGGATTTCTGATGTGCTGAACAGCGGTATAAAGTGATCTGATGATCTCAGGACTGTTGAACACAGACTCTGCAGGTAACAACTCTCCGGTAGCGGGATTAATCCCGTCGGCCAGTGCCTCAAGATTCGTGGTAGCTTCATTGATATCCATATCATTCTCTCCCTTTGATTTAAGCATAGGGCGCGTTAAAACGCACCAACCAGCTTACTCTTCTTCACAGGCGCCCTACCTGGTACCAGGCTCACTGATAAATTCAGGAACAGCCTGTTACTTACCTCGCCAGCTATAATTCAGCACTCAACCCCAAACCGACGCAGGGCTTTGGGTAGTACCTCGTCCAGCTGATCCAGCTCCTCTTCTTTAAGCTCAATCAGGTTCAGATCAAACTGCTGATACAGCTCTTTACGGCGCATTTTCTCAGACAGATAGCCCGGATCACTGTCTACGCCCCAGTACTCAATAAAAAGTTGAGCCTGTGGCAGATAAAAATCGGCAATAGCATGCGTCTCTATTGGCAGCGGTCGATGACAGGCATGAATGATACCCGCCAGATACAGCCAGTTATCGATCATCACTTCGGCTTCGGATCTCATCAGATGTCCATCCATTGCCGTACAGCCACTGTGCTGGGTGATCGCGGCAATACGACATTTAAATGCCTTCAGGGTACGAGCCAATACCGGATGATCAACCACCGCTTTCGGCCAGACAACATAGGGAATCGCAGAACGCTCATCCTCTCGCTGCAGACCACCGGCAATCTGGCCGGCTTCCGTTACCTGCCAGCCCCGAAGCCAGGGTTTAATCCAGCCGAGTTCGGCCAGTAGCTGATTAATTCTTGCCGCAGGCAGATCCGTTTTCAGTCCCAGTCCCTTAGCACTGGTGAGTTTATCCTCCGGGCTGACCAGAGCCCGATGCGACAGAGTCGCTGCAGGCCAGACGATGTACCGACCGAAACGATCACTGTCACGATAACGGCCTTGCTCAAACTCTCCTTTCGCGGTCAGTTGCCACTGCTCATTCTCACGACGAATCCAGCCCAACGCTTCCAGTTCCGAGAACATCTGACGACTGCTTTTACCCAGTTTCTTTGCCAACGCTGATGTTGAATACTCTTTTCTGTTATCGCTCACACATACTCTCCATGAACCTGAAGCAGCAGTCGTCAGGGCGTAATTGCTGCCAGCATTACCTGCGCCGGATCGATCCTTACAACCACTGTCTGACCTTTTTCAGGAGGTTGAGCAGAGATCCGGGCGTACAGCATATCACCGGTTGGCATCCGCAACACCAGATCCTGATCACAAACACTGATAACTTCTGCAAGATAGCAATTCAACCCGGTATCCTGAACGGAAGCATTATCCAGTATGACGGAGGGCGCTTTAATCAAAGCCATGACTTCCCGCTGTATATCCAGCTTTAAGCGTTCACAACTGCTATCAGTAATTGATGCCGATATTCTGAGGCCGGATTCCAGGGCAACCGTGACTGTAACCTCACCAGTCGATGAGGGTACCAACTGATCCACCCGCCCCAGATACTGATTCCTGGCACTGCTCTGCACCGAAAACTGACTGATAGCACCTAACAGACTTTCCAGTGGTACTGAGCGGTCCTGTAGTGCAACCACTGCTCGCTGCTGAATATCGTTCAGTAGACCATAGAGTTTCAGCAACCGTTCCCCCATTGCAGTCAGTTCAGCACCACCGCCACCTTTGCCACCAACAGCAAGAGATAACAGCGGCTCATCAGCGCGCTGATTCATATCATTCACTGCATCCCAGGCGGCTTTGTAACTCATGCCCGCCAGTTTAGCCCCCTGACTGACTGAGCCAGCTTGCGCAATTGCTGCCAGCAGCGCCATGCGCCTCGGATTGGCAAACATTTTCTGATCCAGATTAAGGATCAGCTGAGCTTCAAGATTCATTTCGCTGTTGGTCATACAAACGGGCCTGAGGTGATATCTCTGATTCTGCTTTGCTGCGACCTATGTCGCTGACGACTTTCGTATAAGCACGACTTTTGGTCAAACGCTATATAGGCTAGTATATACCGAAGCGCTATAAAGTTAACTATATAACGAAGTATCCTGCTTCGTTTGTAATAACAAACGTCAGGCTGGCTAATGAAACAGATCTCCGCATTAATTGGTTTATTCTGCATCTTGCTATTGTCGGTAGCAGAAGCTCGCCCGGTCACTGTGTTTGCAGCATCATCAATGACTGATGCCGTTGATGAAATACTCGACCTTTACCGACAGAAAAATGGCTCCCCCGTGATTGCCAGTTATGCAGCCTCCTCCTCTCTGGCCCGACAAATTACCGCCGGAGCCCCCGCAGATATCTACATTTCTGCAAATCAGCGCTGGATGGATTATCTGGAAAAACAACAGATGCTTGTCGATAAAAAGAGTCCGTCTCTGGCTGGGAATCAATTGGTTCTGATCGGCCAGCAAAATAACGATCCACCCGTGACGTTGCAGGATCTGCCCACAAAGCTGGGCAACGAGCGACTGGCAATTGCCGATCCGGCCCATGTGCCTGCGGGGCTCTATTCCCGACAAGCACTGGAAAAACTGGGTATCTGGTCAGAAATACAGCCCCGTCTTGCCAGTGCCCAGAATGTCCGTTCAGCCCTGTTACTGGTGGAACGTGGCGAAGCCCCCTACGGGATTGTCTATCAAACCGATGCCCGGTTGAGTGATAAAGTTAAGATTCTGACCCGGATTAATCCTGCTCTGCACCAGCCTGTAATCTATCCAATTGCCCGTATTAGAGGCAGCCAGAATGAGAGTGAAGCGCTGTATCAGTTTTTCCTCAGTCCTCAGGCTATGAATATTTTGCAGAAACATGGCTTTACTCAGCCTCCGGCAGGAACTGAAAATGCTCAGTGAATATGAAATCAGTGCACTTATCCTGAGCCTGAAAATATCCTCTGTTGCGGTCCTGTTCAGCCTGCCCCCGGGTATCATTCTGGCCTGGTTGCTTGCCCGCCAGCAGTTTCCCGGTAAAAGTCTGCTGGACGGTCTGATCCATCTGCCACTGGTGTTACCACCGGTGGTAATTGGCTATCTTCTGCTGGTCGGAATGGGCCGCCAGGGCCTGATCGGCGGTGTATTACACGACTGGTTTGGCTGGTCGTTCAGCTTCAGCTGGCGGGGGGCCGCGCTGGCTGCCGCTATTGTCGCATTTCCACTATTAGTCAGGGCAATCCGTTTGTCCCTTGAAGCGGTGGATACAAAACTGGAACAGGCCGCAAGAACACTGGGGGCCAGCCCGTTACGGGTATTTCTGACCATCACCCTGCCCCTGACACTGCCCGGCCTGCTGGCAGGTTCAGTGTTGGCATTCGCTCGTTGTATTGGTGAATTCGGCGCTACAATCACCTTTGTTTCGAATATCCCGGGGGAGACCCGTACCCTGCCTCTGGCGATGTACAGCTTTATTGAAACCCCGGGAGCTGAAGCAGAAGCAGCCCGTCTCTGTATTATTGCTATCGCTCTCGCACTGTTGTCCCTGCTACTGTCTGAGTGGCTGACCCGGCTAACCCGCAAAAGGATTGGCGTGTGATGCTGAATATTCAGATAAAGAAACAGTTAGGCACATTACAGCTGGAAACAGACCTACAGCTACCGGGTCAGGGAATCAGCGCAATCTTTGGCCGCTCGGGCGCAGGCAAAACTTCGCTGGTCAATCTGCTCAGCGGTCTGGAACGGCCTGATGAGGGTCTGATAACACTAGGGGAACGCACTCTTTTTGATTCCGGCCAGGGTATTATGCTGCCGCCAGAGAAACGCCGGATAGGTTATGTGTTTCAGGATGCCCGTTTATTCCCCCATTTTCGGGTGTCTGGCAATCTGAAGTACGCTAACCGGAACCCTGATCCATCACAGTTTGATCAGATTGTCCGACTATTGGGCCTGGAACACTTACTCGATCGCTATCCTGCCTCTTTGTCCGGAGGCGAAAAACAGCGGGTAGCAATCGCCCGGGCACTGCTCAGCAATCCCGATATGTTACTGATGGACGAGCCGCTGGCCTCACTTGATGAGCCACGAAAAGCCGAGTTTCTGCCCTATCTGGAACAACTGGTACAGCAGATTCAACTTCCGGTGCTATACGTCAGTCATAATCTTGAAGAGATCCTCAGGCTGGCGGACCAACTGGTGCTGATAGATAGCGGCAAAGTGGTCTGTCAGGGCCCCCTTGCCGAAGTCTGGAGTTCACCTCAGATGCAACCCTGGCAACCAGATCAGGATATCAGCACCGTCGTTGAAACCCATCTGGCCCGGCAACACCCGGACTATCCAATGACCTGCCTGAATCTGGATAACGGTATCAGTCTCTGGACGTCTTATATCGATGCTCCACTGGATACTCCGGTACGACTGAGAATTCACGCCAGAGATATTTCACTGGTCCGGACAGAACCCGAACAGAGCTCGATCCGCAACATAATCCCGGTCAGGGTGTCGGCTATCGAGAACCCCACCAGTAATGATAACCGGGTGATCCGGCTGCAGGCGGGCAATTGCGAGCTGCGCTGTAATATCACCGCCTGGGCGGCGGATGAACTGAAGATAAAGACCGGAGACTCACTGTTTGCACAGATCAAAGGAATGAGCGTAACCCGCAATGACTGGATATCGAACCGCTGAATCGAACCGCTGAATAGTTAAGCCAGAATCATCAGGCGCTCAGCCCGACATTCAACAGATCCACAGTTAACCCTTCAACTTTCTGATTGTCCTGCAACAGCTGCCGGAACTGTGAAGGGCTGACGCCAAGATGCTTTTTAAATGCCCTGGCATAGTAGGATGGGTCATTGAAACCCACAGAATAAGCCACATCTGCAATTGAAGCGATCGGATTTAACAGCAACCGGGTCGACTCTTTGAGGCGATAACGCACAAGGTATTCCTGAAATGTGATGCAGAAACACTTGCGGAACATGCGGCTGAACTGACTACTGGTCAGGTTGCATAAGCCTGCCAGTTTCTCTTCTGAGATCTTCTCACTGTAATGAATATCCAGATAGTTCAGTGCTGGCTGCAGTTGCTGTTTATCATCTGGCGGTGCTCTGAAACGTACTTCATCCGGCAGTCTCGCTGTTGCGACAGTGCCATCCTGCTCCCGCACAGCACAACGAAAACAACGGGCATTCTGTAACGAATTTGTTACCTCAGCGACCGCAGCGTCTGATAACGGCGTCACATGATAATCCCAGACACCGGTTCTGAATGCCCATACCGCCAGCGCTTCTGAATGTTGTTCGGTAAACATCAGAATCGGGCAATCCGGATGAATGACATGCATCTGCTGCAGCAGATGAAGACTATGAATATCGGGATAATCATACTCGAAACAGATCAGATCAGCCTTACATTCATAAAGCATCTCCTGATCGATCTCGTAGCGTTTATAGAGATGATAATCGTAGTGTTCCGAAAATGCCTCTGCCAGCTCGGATGCTTCATTACAGTTACGAAGATCCAGCCAACTCACTGAAATACAGTCCGTCATTTCAGGGACTCCATTCTTCTTTTTCTTATTCCAGCTCCTCATCCATGAAGTTCATCATGCCAGCCATAACTACTATTATGCCGATACGGCCAACTCAGTTTTTCTTCCATCCGCCCATCGGGTGGTACACCACAAATGATTCCCCCGGATGTTAAAGACTAGTTGCAGATCAGGGAAAACAACCACTCTGCGAGTTGAATTTCTTTCATGATGCGCACACCCCCGAAAGATAATCCTACAGCTTTGCAAAAAAATCCTACCGGTTCTCACAGCCCCTATCTAGATTTGGAGGTAGCCCTGTTGCCGTAAAGCGACGCTATCAATAAGCAAGAAAAAGACAGTGTCCGGGTAACAGACCTTAAGACAAAACTGACGGGGATATCACAATGAAATCTCAACTGACTAAAAAGCTTCAGGACTTCCTGAAGGACGAAGAAGGGCTGACTACCGTGGAATACGCCATCGCAGGCAGTCTTGTAGGTCTTGCAGTAGTAACCGCCTTTACCGATCTGGGTGACACCGTGGGTAACGCCATTACTGCAATCCGTGATGTTGTTTGTACTGACGATGCTGTGGCCTGTGCCAGCAGCGGCGGTGGTACTTCACCAACTCCATCACCTTAATTCAGGCGGAGATTTTTCTTTGCTTAATTCCGGGTAACAGACTTAACAAGAACAAGGAGTAACGACATGGAGCTGACACTGTCTACAGAACTGTTGATGTTCAGTCTGTTATTCCTGCTCTTGTTTGCTGTCGGAAAAGATCTGGCGCAAAACCGCATTCCAAACCTGTTGTCGCTGGGTATTCTGCTGCTGGGCTGCAGTATTCAGATACTCAGTGAAGGTTTCACTGGCATTCTCACCTCACTCACCGGTCTGCTAACCGGACTGGCTCTGCTTCTGCCGTTGTATCTGCTCGGTGGCATGGGCGCGGGGGATGTTAAATTGATGGCAGCACTGGGCACACTGCTCGGCCCCTTCAATACACTGATTGCGGTGGCTTTCACCCTGATTCTTGGTGCCGGACTGGCACTACTCTATGTAGCATTGCACTTATTATTTCAGTTCGATCTGAATAAGCTGAAAACCTACCTGAAGAATCTGAAGCTTACTCTGCAGCTATTTATCTACAGCCGTCGGCTGGTACCCGAACATAATGACTCCGATAGCATTGGCAAACTGCGTTTTCCTTATGCGCTGGCCATATCTGCAGGTGTCGTCACTGTTTTGATCCAACAATCACTGCTCAGCTTTGTTCACCTCAGAGCATTATTGATGAGCGAGCTTGGCATCAGTCTCGGAGGTGCTCTATGAGCGACGCAGCAGCCAATACCGCCCTCTCTCTCGACACACTCGAAACACTGGGTGAACTTGCACCCAGACCCAAAACCGTCGAAGAGACCGGACTGACACAACAGTTTCTCAGTGAACTGATCAGTAAGCACCTGTATGACGCTGGCGCGCTGACCATTTCACAATTAGTCAAACGAACTTCGCTGACCGGTTCGGTTATCGAAGAGATACTCAGTTATCTGCGTCATGAAGCCCGCCTGGAAGTTCTTCCCAAGCTGGGCCATGGCCAGGAACTGCACTACAGCCTGACCGATCTGGGTCGGGTCGCGGGCTTTGATGCCCTCAACAAAAGTGGCTACATTGGCCCGGCGCCGGTGCCACTGGAACTCTACGAAAAGGTTGTTGCCTATCAGACTGTTCACAACCTGCACATTTCCCAACAGCAGACTCATAAAGTCTTTGAAGACATTGTTATCAAAGATAGTCTGTTGGACCAGCTTGGACCGGCTCTCAACTCTGGTCGGGCGATTGTCATCTATGGTCCATCCGGTACAGGTAAAACCTACATTTCACAGCGCCTGACCTGGTTGCTGGAAGATCACTGCCTGATCCCATCGGCGATATCGGTCAACGAGACCGTTGTTCAGCTGTACGACCCACTAGTGCATAAGCAGATTCCGTATAAAGAGAATGGCAATACCCTGCTCTTTACCAGCGGTTTCGATCCACGCTTTAAACTGTGCCAGCGACCGGTTGTTATCAGCGGCGGTGAGCTGACTATGGACATGCTGGATGTTCGCTACGATAAAGCGGCGAAACTCTATCACGCACCACTGCAGCTTAAAGCCAACAGCGGCATGTTCATCATTGATGATATGGGCCGCCAGCGCGTCACGCCGGTAGAGCTGTTTAACCGCTGGATCGTACCAATGGAAGAGAAGCGGGATCACCTGAGTCTCACCAGCGGTCATAACTTTGAAGTGCCATTTGATGTCATTCTGGTGTTCTCCACCAACATCAATCCACTGACGCTGGGTGATTCTGCATTCCTGCGCAGAATCGGCCATAAAATATATTTCGATACGCTGGATCGGGAGAGCTACCGCTCAATCTGGCAACAGGTCTGCGATGAGAAGGAGATTAAATTCTCCAACGATCTGCTGACTTATCTGTTCGATTCTCACTACCAGCGTGAGCACCGTTCCATGCTTCCCTGCCACCCCAGAGACCTGCTGAGCATCGCTCAGGATAAGGCTATCTATCTGGAGAAGCCGACAGTTCTTACTAAAGAACTGCTCGACTGGGCCTGGGAAAGCTACTTCGTGAAGCTGGAACAGAATGAGGGCCAGCCGGTTAACTTCGGCTGAGTCCGCTCAGGAGGATGTCATGTTTAAAGGTAGAAACATCATATTAATTCTGTTTGCCGGGGTCATGGCTCTGGGCGCAGGCTGGATGGCTGACAACTGGCTGAAAAAACAGAACGAACCCATTGTGCAGCAAGAGGAACAGGAAGAGACCGTTCCTGTGATGCGCGCTGCACTGGACATTGCATACGGGCAGACCGTTGAAGCCCAGCATCTGCAGCAGGTCAACATGCCTGTGTCGCTGGTCCCGGAAGGTGCTGCCTCATCCGCAGATGAACTGGTCGGACAGATCGCTCAGACCGATGTTATCCGCGGTGAAACACTGATGAAAGCGAAGTTCGGCGGGCATCTTGCCGGGAATACCCTGGCGGCGCTGATCGAGCCAAATAAACGCGCCATAACCGTGCGGGTAAACGATGTGATCGGCGTGGCAGGGTTCCTGCTGCCGGGTAACCGGGTCGATATCCTCGCCAGCCGGGTAATCAACAAGCGCGCTTATACCCGAACTGTTATTGAAGATCTTAAAGTTCTGGCCGTCGACCAGACTGCAACCACCAATGATAACGATCCGGTGATTGTACGTGCGGTAACCCTTGAGGTAACCCCGAATGAGGCGGAAACCATTGTAAACGCCCGTTCCGAAGGCCCGATCCAGTTAAGTCTGCGGAATCCGCAGGACAGAGATGAGATTGTCCGTAAAAAGCCGAGAAGACGAGCCGTACAGCAGGCTTCAAGTGTCACCATTATCCGCGGCACATCGGTTCAGAACAGCAAAATCAATCTCTGAACCACAGACTTAAAGGTGGCCAGAAGCTGGACTGGCCCATCATTTCCCCGAGGAATTTCGCTCAGTATCAGCGGGGATCAGTCAGAAGATAGGGAGTTATCATGCTTAATATAATCAACACCAGACAGATAATCGGGTGCCTGATTGTGCTGATGTTCCTGCTCTTGGGTATTACCAGTGTGTATGGCCAGGAAACGACACCACGTACAACCAAGCTGGAAGCGTTCAATGAATTGACTGATCATCAGCAGCAACTCAAAACCATTTGGGTGCCACTGTATAAGTCACATATTCTCGAGTTGAACAGCCCGGTCAAGAAAATATCCATCGGTAATCCGGATATCGCAGATATTCTGATTATGCAGTCCGGTCAGCTATACATACTGGGCCGCGGCCTGGGTACCACCAATGTCCTGCTCTGGGACCGCCGGAATCGGCTGATCAGTGCATTCGACATTGAGGTCACCCATGACCTGGATACCCTCAAAGCCAAACTGTTCCAACTGATGCCTGATGAGAACATTAAAGTGCACTCATCACAGGGCGCGATCGTCCTCAGCGGACAGGTGTCCAGCCTGACCAAAATGGATACTGCTGTCCAGCTGGCGAAAAGCTTTGCCCGCCCAACCAAGGAAGACGAAGAGGAGATCTCCAGCGTCGTCAACCTGATGGGGGTCGGCGGTGCACAGCAGGTCATGCTGAAAGTCACCGTTGCCGAAGTATCCCGCAGCGTGATGCGGAAACTGGATTTCAAATTCAATTCCGTTGATAGCTCTGGCAACTTTTTATATGGCTTCTCCAGCGCAGATGTTACAACAGCCGCTCCTTCTGCTATAGGACCACTGGTCATCAGCGAGCGGGCACTGTTTGGTACCTACAGCGCCGGTAATTTCCTGCTTAATCTGGCCATTGAAGCAGCCAAAGAGACCGGCTCTGCCAAAGTGCTGGCCGAACCAACACTGACAACGCTCAGCGGCCAGGAAGCCAACTTTTTGTCTGGTGGTGAGTTCCCGATTCCGGTGCCGGATGATGATGGTCTGACTATTGAATTTAAAGAGTTCGGTATCGGCCTGAGATTTGTACCGGTGGTACTGGATAAAGACCAGATCAACCTGAAACTGAATATCAGTGTCAGTGAATTGGCGAATATCGCCAGCGTCTCCACGGACACCGGATCCGGTAGCTTTTTCGTTCCCTCACTCACCAAGCGGTCCGCTGCATCCACCGTCGAGCTGGCGGATGGACAGACTATGGCTATCGCTGGCCTGCTGAATGAAAACATGCGGGAAGTAGTAAATAAGTTCCCCGGGCTGGGTGATATTCCGGTACTGGGTAGCCTGTTCCGCAGTCAGGAGTTTGAGAAAGGTGAAACCGAACTGGTGATCATGGTGACACCACAACTGGCTAAGCCGATTGATCCGGATCAGATCAAACTGCCTACTGATCATTTCATTGAACCCAGTGATACCGAGTTCTATCTGCTGGGCCGTACTCTGGGCAGCCCTCCTCAGGAAGAAGAGGAACAGAATGCTGCTGACGATGCCGCCAGCGATACTGATACCAATGCTAGCGACAACACCAGTGGCAACGCTCAGGCGGTGAGCTATCCGGTACCTGCGACCGCACCGATTGTCGGTACTCAGGGTGGCCTGGAAAACAACTACGGCCATTCGGTGAATTAAGGAGGGTGCCATCATGAACAGACTTATTTTCACCGGTATCTGCACACTTCTGCTCCTGAGTCAGGGGTGTAGCAATAACCCACAGCAAACTATGGAGCTGGGCCATGCCGTCGCCAAGATGACGGAGCTTCAGACCCTGAATCCGGATGCTAAAGAGCAGAACGGTACTGAGGTTCACAGCAACATGGACGGCCAGATGGGAGAAAACATTCTTTCCACCTATCGGGATCATATTGATCGCCCTCAGGACGTGAAGAATGAAATTCAGGTCAACATCGGTAACTGAGTAAGCGGCCAAGAGGGAAATATCATGGCTATGTCTGACAACAACTACACCGTGCTGATCAGCAGCAGGCAAAGTGAGATGCTGGATCATCTCACCGGTCTGCTGGCTGAAGAGATGAGTCATCTCCATCTGCAGAAACGCTGTGTAAACAATGGTCATATAGACCCGCTGCATGACCTGCCAGCGATGCCAGATCTGCTGATACTCCACCTGAGTGAACGCTGGGAAGGCGAACTTCAGGAACTGGCGCACCATAGCAGCAGCGAACGTCCGCCTACTCTGGTAATCGGCGATACCCAGAATCCGGAGGTCATGCGGCTGGCAATGAAGGCCGGTGCCCGGGATTTTCTGACTGAGCCGGTGGATCAGCAGGAACTGATCGCTATGCTGCAGCAACTGGAAGCTGAGAAATATCAGTCAGAGCTGACCGAACAGGGCAATCTGACCGCAGTGATCAACGCCAAAGGCGGATCTGGTGCGTCTATGCTGGCCTGTAATCTGGCGCATCTGATGCAGGTTGAGAGTAAGCAGAAAGTCATTCTCATGGACCTGGATATGCAGTTTGGTTCACTGGCCCAGTATCTGGACCTGAAACCGGAAAACGGTGTCTCTGATGCTCTGAAAGTGGTTGATGAACTGGACAACACTGCACTGGCTGCCTATATCGTCCGGCATAAATCAGGCTTACAGGTACTAGGAGCGACGACTGATTCGATCCGACTGCCTAATCAGACACCGGAACAGCAGATCAATCAACTGCTGGATCTGCTGCTGACTCACTGCAATCAACTGGTAGTGGACCTGCCCAGAATGATCGACCGCACCGCTCTGGCGGTGCTGAAGCATGCCAGCAAAGTTATCGTTGTGGTGCAGCAGGACTTCATTAATATCAAGGATGCCACCCATATGCTGCACTTGTTGCGGACCGAACTGGGCATCGCGAATGAAAATATTCTGGTGGTGGTTAATCGCTTCAACAAGAACTCAGAGATCACCCTGGCGGATATTAAGGAAAGCCTGAAACCGCACAAACTGGCCTCCATCCCCAACGATTACCGCCATGTTCTGGATAGCCTGAATAAAGGTGAACCGCTACTGACGGTTGCCCGGCGTTCCAGCATATGCCAGGCCCTCAATCAATTACAGGACTATCTGGTTAACGATGAGCCAGAAGCGCCTAAAGGCCTGATCAACAATCTGTTTTCACGACTGACCGGAGGGTAAAACCATGCCCATTGAAGAGCTAACACCTTACGAAGATCCGGCAGCTCAGCCACCCTCTGAGGAGGGAGATGAGACGTTTTCCACCGGCACCAAACTGGAAAAAGAGTGGAAAAACCGGATTCATCAGAAACTGCTTAAAGTGATGGATCTGACGCTGATCGATAATCTTGATCCGGATGATGCCCGGAATCAGATCCGGGAGATCTGCCAGCAACTGATTCAACAGGAGCAGATCCCCTGCAATCAGGCATCACGCACCCTGCTGATCAAACAGATTGAAGATGAGATTCTCGGTCTCGGCCCTCTGGAACCTCTGCTGGCAGACCATTCTATTTCCGATATTCTGGTCAATGGCAGCGATGATATCTACATCGAGCGTTTCGGTAAGCTGCAACCTACCGACATCCGCTTCAACGACGATAATCACCTGCTGAACATCATCGACCGGATCGTCTCGAGTGTTGGCCGCCGTATCGATGAATCCTCACCGATGGTTGATGCCCGTCTTAAAGATGGTTCGCGGGTTAACGCGATTATCCCACCGCTTGCGCTCGACGGTCCCAGCATGTCTATCCGTCGTTTTTCGGTAGAACGACTGAGCATGGAGAACCTGATTGAGCTGGGCTCTATTCCCGAGAAACTCGACATCATTCTTGAAGGCATTGTCCGCGGACGCCTGAATATTCTGATCTCAGGGGGTACCGGTTCCGGTAAAACCACCCTGCTGAATATTCTTTCCGGATTCATTCCTAAGGATGAACGGATTGTCACCATTGAGGACTCTGCCGAGCTGCAACTGCAACAGCCTCACACCGTAAGACTGGAAACACGGCCACCGAACATCGAGGGTAAAGGTGAAGTTAACCAGCGGGATCTGGTTCGTAACAGTTTACGGATGCGCCCGGACCGGATCGTCATTGGTGAGGTCCGGGGTGGCGAAGCCCTGGACATGCTGCAGGCGATGAATACCGGTCACGACGGTTCTCTGACAACCATTCACGCCAACAGCCCCCGTGATGCGCTGAGCCGGATTGAGAACATGGTATCGATGAGCGGCGTCACCTTTCCAACCAAAACCCTGCGGGCTCAGATCGCCTCGGCTATTGACGTGGTGGTTCAGATTGAGCGGATGGAAGACGGTACACGTCGCCTTACCAGCATGCAGGAGATTAACGGTATGGAAGGCGAAGTAGTCACCATGACGGAACTGTTCAAATTTGATCGTGAAGGTATCGATGAACAAGGCAAAGTACTGGGTAAACACCGTGCTACCGGAATCATCCCTACCTTCTATGACTATCTCAAACGCCGTGGCGTGGATCTTCACTACCACCTGTTTGATCAATAGCCAATATAACTGGAGGGCTTACCATGTCACAGCAAATAGTATTCACAGCGATGGTCATTATCGCTGTATTCCTGCTGGTCATCGGGCTGGTAACGCCGGTATTTGGTGAAAACCAGCGGGCCAGAGCCAAACTGCGCCAGCGGATTCACTCGATGGCACAGGATTCAGACCCTCAGGCAATTACAGTGTTGTTGCGCACAAAATACCTGAAATCCCTTTCTCCGCGAGAACGCTGGCTGGAGTCTCTGCCAGGTATGGAGTATCTCTCCGATCTGTTGGAAAAATCCGGCTACAAGATGCGCGCCTATCAGATGGTACTCGGAGTTCAGCTGACCGCTGTTCTGAGTATGCTGTTCTGCTGGCTACTGACCCGCAGTTGGTGGCTGGTGGTGCTGGTCGGCCTTATCACACTCGCATTCCCTTTCCTGAAGCTGATTCACGCCAAACGTAAACGGATCGCCCGTTTCGAAGAGCAACTGCCCGATGCTATTGACGTGATGAAACGCGCTGTGAAGGCTGGTCATCCATTTTCCGAAGCACTGCATTTGGTGGGAGATGAGATGACCGGTCCAGTCGCGCAGGAATTCAAACTCACGTTTGCCGATCTTAACTACGGTAATGACCTGCGCCGGGCGATGCTGGGCTTACTCCAGCGGGTTCCCAGTGTCACGGTTATGGTGTTGGTATCATCGATTCTGATCCAGAAGGATACCGGGGGTAATCTGGCCGAGATTCTGGAACAGATCGCCCGGGTAATCCGGAGCCGGTTCCGTTTTCAACGACGGGTCAAAACCCTCTCCGCTGAGGGCCGGATCTCCGCCTGGATACTGGTACTTCTGCCCTTTGCACTGGTTGGCATCATGACCTTTACCAACCCCGACTACCTGCCCCTGCTACTGGATAACCCATTAGGACTGAAACTGGTTCTGATCGCCTTTGTAGCGATGATGGTCGGCATATTCTGGATGCGCCGGATTCTGCGCATCGATGTATAGGAGGTTACATGGATTACGTAGTTGGCCTGATATACAACGTCACACAGGATCAGTCCGTTCTGCGGCTGATCATTATCGGCCTCGCGGCCCTGACTGTGATGGCTCTGACCCTTGGGCTGGGGTTTATGCTGGTCAGTCTGACTGACCCGTTACGCATTCGAATCAACAAGCTGATTCACAATACCGGACAGGGTGATTCGGTGATGGACCGAACCGCCTCGCATCATCACTTTCTCTATGACGAAGACGACGGTAGTCCGCGTTACCACACCCGCAAGCGTCTGGCGCACGCAGGCTTTCGCGCTGAAAATGCAGTAACCGATTACTTTGCCATCCGCCTGCTGTCTGCGTTCCTGTTTCCGGTGATCACGCTGTTTGTGATGCGCTTCATCCCGGAACTGGAGACCCGCCAGGCATTACTGCTGCTGATCGCCTCACTGGCGGTTGGTCTGCTGTTACCCAGCTTTATCCTTGACCAGATGATCGCGTCCCGGAAAAAGCGTCTCAGAGATGGCTTTCCCGATGCACTGGATATGCTGGTTGTCTGCGTTGAGGCTGGTCTGGGTCTGCAATCAGCCCTCCAGCGTGTAGCGGAAGAACTGAACGTCAGCCATCCAGACCTGGCTGAAGAGCTGAGTCTGGTAAATACAGAAATACGCATGGGTGTCGAAAGGATGGCCGCCTTACGCAATATGGCCTATCGAACCGGCCTTGATGACATCCGTGGACTGGTTACATCGCTCGATCAGAGTATGCGTTTTGGTACCAACATTGCAGATACTCTGCGGGTATATTCGGAGGAATTCAGGGATAAACGTCTGCAGAAAGCGGAAGAATCTGCGGCGAAACTCTCCACAAAAATGATTTTTCCTCTAACCTTATGTATGTGGCCTGCATTCTTTCTGATCATGGTTGGTCCGGCATTGCTGGGTGTACTGGAAATGATAGGCCGTAGCTGAACCTTGCCACAGCACCTGCCCAGAGGGCAGTTAAGGGGGGAAACATGGAACGATTGAGTCAGGCCCGGTTACTTTACAGCGCCTTATGGTTGTCCGCCTGCCTGATTCTGAGTGGCTGTGCTGCCAATGACACAGTCGATACTCAGTCTCAGGCTCAGGATGAGTTCTATGAAGGCAAGTCGATTCTCTCTTTTGTCACTGAACAACAGGCAAAAACCCCGGAACAAGCAATAAGAAACGGTGAACTGGCACAATCTGGCGGGGATCTTGACCGGGCGTTGTTCAATTACATCCACGCTTACGAGCTGGATAGTACAAACACCACAGCACTGATTCGTATTGGTGATATCCACTATCAACGAAACAATTTCAGCACCAGTTATCAGGCCTATCAGCGGGCCCTGAGTATCGATGAAAACAGCGCTCTGGCGCACAAGGGCACCGGTCTGATCCTGCTGCACCGCAAAGCTTATAAAATGGCGCGGGAATCCCTGATCACAGCGGCAGAATTACTGCGCCAGCAGCAGGAATTCGGAGCCCCGATTGTGGAAAGCTATATCGCGCTGGGAATTATCAACGATATTCTGAGTGACCACGACCAGGCTCTGGATTATTACCAGAAAGCTGACCAGCTGATGCCAAGAAATCCTAAACTGCAGACCAACCTTGGCTATTCCTACTACATGCAGGAGCGCTGGAGTGAAGCGGAGGCGGCTTTTAACAGAGCCCTGAACGCTGACAGCCAGTACAAGCCCGCGTGGAAAAACCTGGGCCTGACCTACGCCCGACAGGGCCGCTATGGCGATGCTCTGACCGCACTGGAACAGGCCATGAGTACATCCGAGGCATACAACGATATCGGCTATATCTGCATGATTACCCGCCGCTATCAGACCGCTGCGTTTTTCTTCCGCAAAGCGATCCGAAGCAACCCTCAGTATTATGAGCTGGCACAACAGAACCTTCTGAGGGTCAAGCGACTGCTGGCGGCTAACCAGATTCCTGAAAACCAGTAACCTGTTTCAGAGCCGCTGAGCCGCCCACCAAAAAGTGGATAAAAGTTATTGCAAAAAAATCTGAAAAGCGCATTCTGTAGATGTGACAGAAAGATAATTTGCAGTAAGGGTTACATCATGAATATCAACATCACTAACCGCAATGACAAAGTATCTCCTGCAGTAAGAGAAAAGATAGAACACTGGTTAGAAGAAAGTCAGAAGCGCTATAACGTCATTTCCAGCGCACAAGTCACAATCGAAAAAAACAACGGTAAGGAAGAAGTAGTAGAAGCAACAGTTCACGCCAAAGGCAAAGATCTGTTCGCGAAGGCAAGTGCCGAGAATCTCTATTCAGCGCTGGACGCTCTGGCTCATAAGATTGATAAACAACTGGCAAAAATCCGCGATATCCAGACTAACAAAAAAGGCACTGGTAAACCTGCTCTGGAAGAGGTCGCTGAGGAAGCACTTGAAGAAGAGGCTATTGAATAAGAATAGCTACTCCGGAATACAAAAAAAGGCTGAATCTGATTCAGCCTTTTTTTTGCCTGCCTGACTAACTTAAGTAGTTCAGTTTAACGGTTTCAGGAACCGCTCTGTGGTCCAGCCAACTAACAGATTCTCACCATTACTGACACGGATCTGCTTCCAGCTGCCTTTGCTGCTCAGTACTTCCACCTGCTGATTCTTACTCAGCTTGCCAGCAATTTTATAATTCGTACCCGGCCCTTTCCGGACCCGGACATTATCTCCGATCACCTGATAACGGGCATCCTTAACGGCACTAACGGATGCAGAAACATCAGAACTGTCTGCTGGTTTAGCAGTAACAGTTACAGGCTTCAGATAACGTCGGGCAGTCCAGACAACCTGCGTTGCTCCTTTAGCATCCAGATACTGAACCTGAACCCACTCTCCTTCCACCGCAAGCGGCTTAACCATCTGTTCGCGTTTAAGCGCACCAACAACGGCGTGCTTGCTGCCCGGCCCTTTGCGGATTCTCAGAGTATCCACATTCACTATCAGCGAGTTATCACTGGCCAGATCCACACCGGCAGGAGCTCCCTGCGGAGTGATCATACCCGCGGGCAACCAGCCTTTCAGTGGCTGTTTGTCTGCGCTGAGAAAGAACACCCTGGACCAGTTACCTTTCTGATCTATTTTCAGCAGCATCTGACCTTTGTAGAGATCGGTCATTGACTGACTACTACCAGGCGACTCAAAAACAGTGGTGTCCTGATTCACGACATAATATTCAAACGCTGAAACAGCCATTGACGTCATTGTCAGCACACCGGTCAGAACCGACTTCAGGATTCCGGCCTTAAGCTTAACCTTCACGGATGCAACCCCCCTTTGCTAATCCATAATTACATCTTAGCAACAAGAAAACCCAGGGGTAAGCCCTATCAGAAAAAGGAACAGGTAATGTACTCAAAGCGAAAACAAAAAGGAGAAGATGGCGTCCCATAGGGGGTTCGAACCCCTGTTACCGCCGTGAAAGGGCGGTGTCCTAGGCCACTAGACGAATGGGACGCTGCAGACAGGGCGATCAGCCCCGAGGACGGTGCGTATCATACTGACTGAAACACCAAAGTCAACAATAAAAACAATACGATACATACCCGAAACACCTGCCTGGAATACCTGATAAAAAAAAGTTATCAGGTTACAAAATGATTATTCATTAGACAGTCTGTCGATGCGCAGGGAGAATATCTTTCTATACTCATCACCTTTTAGCGATTAAACATACAACGGGAGTTAACAGCAGCCATGAGCACTATGATGCCATTAGAGAAATTTCAGCAAATTCGTCACGTAGATGAAGTGGTTGAAATGGCGAGTGACAGCTTCTGGGTTTACCGTCGTACAATCGGCTTTAACGGTGCAATGAGCGCTACTGCACGGGTTGTGTTTTTCGGCCGCAGCCGCGAACAGGTAGAAGCGTGGATGGCAACGCAATAAACATCTGATCCGAATTTTAATTTAACTGATTTTCTGACTACCTCTGGATAACTCAGTTAATCGACTGGCCAGCGATCCTGGCCAGTCACTCCTACCCGACCTACCCGGTTCGCCCTCCCGATTGCCCTGCCAGCGCTCATCCGGTCTATTCTGAAACCACAGACTGACCAGTAACAGATAACACAATGAATCCTGATAATTCAATGTGACAAAACAGGATGCTGTGAAGTTAACCTCACAGCGCAAGCGTTTCCCGATCAGTCCATGATTGATCTGATGATTAAGGTTTTAATAATGAGCAACGAACTGACACCTTTCGAACTGCGCCAGCAGATCCGCACCGGTGAATTTTCCGGCAATACCTCTGGTTTTGGTCAGGGCTTTGTACAGGGTAACCTGGCGATCATGCCAAAAGAGTGGGCCAATGATTTTCTGCAGTTCTGTCAGCGTAATCCAAAGCCGTGCCCGATTGTCGGCATGTCCAGCCAGCCAGGTGAGTTTATGCTGCCGGAACTGGGCCAGGATATCGATATCCGCTCTGATGTACCTAAATACCGCATTTACGAAAACGGTGTAATGACTCAGGAAGTGGCCGACCTGAAAGAGTTCTGGCGCAATGACCTGGTGACCTTTGTACTGGGTTGCTCATTCTCTTTTGAAGAAGCCCTGATCGCCGACGGTCTGGAAGTACGTAACATCACTGAAGGTGTCAACGTGCCGATGTATCGTACCAACATTGAATGTAAGAGTGCTGGCCGATTCAGCGGTACTACTGTTGTGAGCATGCGCCCGATGAAAGCAGCCGATGCGATCCGTGCGATTCAGATCTGCACCCGTTTCCCATCTGTTCACGGTGCTCCATTGCATCTGGGTGATCCGGCTGAGATTGGCATCAGCGACATCAACTCACCTGATTTCGGCGACGCTGTCACCATCAGGGAAGGTGAACTGCCAGTATTCTGGGCGTGTGGTGTGACTCCACAGGTTGCTATCGAACAGGCTAAACCTGAGTTCTGCATCACCCATAGCCCGGGCCACATGCTGATCACCGATCTGCCGAACAGCCGTCTGGCAATCCTGTAAACCCAGCATAAAGGAGATATCTCTATGTCTATTCGTCTGAATTGCGATCTGGGTGAAAGCTTCGGCTCCTGGAAAATGGGCCTGGATGAAGCAGTCATGCCGCATATCGACCAGGCAAACATCGCCTGTGGTTTCCACGCCGGTGATCCCCTGGTTCTGCAGAAAACCCTGGCGCTGGCAAAAGAAAACAACGTTACCATCGGTGCTCACCCGGGTTATCCGGATCTGGTTGGCTTCGGACGTCGCAGCATCAACGCGACCCCGGCTGAACTGAAAGCGATGGTGCAGTATCAGATCGCTGCCATCGATGGCATGGCCGCTACTCAGGGCCTGACTCTGACGTACGTTAAGCCTCACGGCGCTATGTACAACGATATGATGAAAGACGCGTCTGTACGCGCCTCCATCATGCAGGCAATCGCTGAATACCACCGTCCGCTGGTACTGATGCTGCAAAGCACTCCGGAAGCAGAACAGATTCTGGAAGAAGCAAAACAGTACGGCCTGGAACTGTGGTTCGAAATCTTTGCAGACCGCTGCTACGACGATGACGGTAAACTGCTGGCACGTACAAAGCCGGGCGCTGTCCACACTAAAGAGAAGATGCTGGCACAGGTAAAGCAGCTTAAGGAAGAAGGCACCATCACTACCGTGAGCGGCCACACCCTGAACCTGCGTGCCGACACTCTGTGTGTCCACGGCGATAACATGGAAGGCGTCAATGCCATCCAGGAAATCCGCGAGATGATCAGCGAATGAATGCTATGGTAAATAACGGTATCAAAGTCGAAGTCGCCGGGGAAAACGCCCTGATCGTCTACTTCGGCGAAAAAACAGATCCCCGGGTTTCCGCCCAGGTACAACAGGCGGTCACTATTCTGGAAAGTGAGCTGAGCGGTAAACTGATCGATATGGTGCCGTCCTATGCTTCCCTGCTGGTAATCTACGATATGCTGGCCACTGACCACCTGGAAGTACGCAGCATTATCCGCAAAGTGGTTAACCAACTGGATGAAGCCACCAGCGGTGAAGGCAACCTGGTAACTCTGCCAGCCTACTACGGCACTGATGCAGGTCCTGACCTGGAAGCCCTGGCTCAACGCGCCGAACTGAGCGTGGAAGAGGTCATCAAGCTGCACAGCGAGATGGAATACCGTGTTTACGCGATCGGTTTTGCACCGGGCTTTGCCTATCTGGGTGAAGTGGATGAGCGCATCGCCGCACCACGTTTGTCGACCCCTCGCCTTAAAGTACCCCGTGGTGCAATCGCTATTGCCGACCGCCAGACCGCTGTGTACCCGGCCGTATCACCGGGTGGCTGGAATCTGATCGGCCTCTGCCCTACCCGGATGTTTGATCCGCAGGCAGAACCGACCATGCCGGTACAGGTAGGCGACCGGATCAAGTTTAACCCGATCAGCCGCGAAGAGTTCTTTGCGCTGGGTGGCGAACTGGGAGAGATTCAATGAGCGGCTTTAAAGTACTGCAACCCGGTTTGCTGACCCTGATTCAGGATGCCGGTCGTTTTGGCCATCACCGTATCGGTCTGACCACCGGCGGCCCTCTGGATGCTCTGGCATTCCGCTGGGCAAACCGCCTGGTAGACAATCCAGCCAACACCACCGCACTGGAAGTCAGTATCGGTGGTCTGGTGCTGGAAGCGGAAACCGACGCCCAGATCGTTCTGGCTGGCGCCGAGATGCCGCTGAAGATTAACGGTGCGGAACAGGACCGCTGGCACGCCCATAAAGTGCAAGCGGGCGACAAGATCGAAGTCGGCTTTTCTACTCAGGGTGCCCGTGCCTATCTGGCCGTCAGCGGTGGCTTTGATGTTGAGCACAGTTTCTCCAGTAGTGCGACCGTAACCCGCGAAGGGATCGGCGGCTTCACCGGTGAAAAACTGCAACAGGGCGATTTCCTGAAGTGCAAGCCACTGGAAGAACACCGCGCTTTCCGACTGCCAGAAGAGCACCGTCCTGACTATTTCGACGATATCACCCTGCGGGTGATCACCGGTTATCAGCAGCACGCCTTCAGTGATTATCAGAAACGTCTGTTCTTCAGCAGCGAGTACACGGTTACTGATCGTGCCGATCGCATGGGCTACCGCCTGGAAGGTCCTGAAGTGAAACCGTCGTTCGACGGTATTCTCTCAGAAGGTATCTGCCATGGTGCTATTCAGATCCCTGCTGACGGTCAGCCAATCGTACTGCTGAATGATCGCCAGACGATCGGTGGTTATCCGAAGATAGGCTCCATGATCTCGATGGATACTGCCCGTATGGCGCAGCTGTTACCGGGCTCTAAGGTCTCCTTCGAAGAGATCACAATCGACGATGCTCACAACCTGCATTGTCTGGCCCATGTCCGGTTTAACAATACCCAACCGGAACAGATCGACTGAAAGCGTCGAATAACAAGAACACACGACAAGGCTGCCGGCATGACTGATACGCCGGCAGATTGAACAGAATTTCAGACGAAGAGAGCTATCTTTTATGTCACAGAATCAAACCACAAGCGCAGCGATCGACGAGAGCGCCCTGAGCAAGCAGATCGAAGACCTGCTGGTTAAACGTAACCTGCGCGGCATGAAAACCGTACAACCAGCCCTGTCCAGTGGCTACTACCTGCGTGCTGCCCGTACCCTGTACAAATGCAAAGGCCACGTGCTGATCGGTACCGGCTTCCCGGTAGTCGACACGTTCGAAACCGATGGCCCTGTTGGCGCTATCGCACTGTATGAGGCTCTGGAAAAACTGGGCGCAACACCGGTAATCGTGTGCGGCCCACCGGTATCTCAGGCGCTGATGGCGGACTACCGTGTCCACGAAATCCGCGTTGGCGAGCACACCGAGCGCGAGCTGGAAGCCTTCAAAGCGCTGTACAACTACAACCCTGATGCGGTGCTATCTATCGAGCGTCCAGGTCAGGCCGCCGATGGTGGTTACTACAACATGCGCGGCGAAAGCATCGCTGAACGCACCGCATGCTTCGACACCTTCGTTCGCAACGCTAAGTGCCCGACCATCGGTATCGGCGACGGCGGCAACGAGATCGGTATGGGCAACATCACCGAAGCCCTGAAAGATCTGGATATCCATGCCGCTGCGACCCAGGTCGATGAACTGCTGATCGCCGACGTATCCAACTGGGGTGCGCACGGTCTGATCGCCTTTTTCAGCCTGTGGAGCGGTCGCGACCTGCTAGGTGAAATTCAGCCGTTGCAGATCCTTGAATATCTGTCAAAACTGGGCAGCGTTGACGGTGTAACCCGCATCAACGAACTGACCGAAGACGGTCTGCCGGTTGAGGAAGGTATGAGTGTGATTGCGGAGCTGCGCGCACTGCTGGGCTACAGCGACTGATTGTCACTCTTGTGTAAAAATCCACCTTCATAGAAGGTGGCTTTGCTTTATGCCCCCTATAAGGGGGCGTTACCTTCGCTTTTACACCGAAGTACATTTCTGGCACAGACTTTATATCCCCTCTGTGCAGCCGAGCACCAGATTTAATCATGGATCAGAGGGGCAAACTGTCTGAGGCGCTCTTTGCCGAGTTTTTGCCACTCC
>JAOXSA010000404.1 GCA_025800245.1 Amphritea sp.
ATCCTATGCTGCCTGACCGGCAGCATAGGCCATTGTTCCGGTCCCGGAGATAAGTATGTCGGTTCGGGTGTTGATTGTTGATGATTCGTTATTTTTTCGTAACCGAATCAAGCAGATACTCAGCTCTGAAGATCAGATTGAAGTAGTTGGCGCCGCCAAAAATGGTGCTGAAGCTGTGATATTGGCACAGCAGTTACGTCCTGATGTGATCACTCTGGATGTGGAAATGCCGGAAATGGACGGTATTACCGCATTGAAGCAGATTATGCAGAAAGCACCGGCTCAGGTGCTGATGCTCTCTTCCCTCACCAAACGCAGTGCGGCGATTACATTGGAAGCGCTGGATCTGGGTGCGGCAGATTATATGGAAAAGGATGCCAGTCAATGGGTTGCTGACTCCTCGGCAGTGGGCAGTGCATTGATAGCCAGGGTTGTGGCGTTGGGAAATAAATCGGTCAAGCCTGCCGTATCACGCAGGCCACAGATTGCGTCCCGACCACAGGTCGGTGGTCTGGAACCGAGAGAGTTGCCACGTAAAGCTGAACGGACTGCAGAGCGGCCGCGATCAGCAGCGCCAGCCTCCGTCCCTGCCTCTGAGAAGGTAAGCTTTCCTGCTTGTCGGATTCTGACCATTGGTTCCTCCACTGGTGGGCCTGCTGCATTACAGGAGATTATGCCCTCCTTAAGCGCTAATCTGCCGTTTCCGGTGTTGATTACTCAGCATATGCCGAAAACCTTTACTGCGGTGTTTGCCAAACGTCTGAACGAGCTTTGTAAGATCGAAGTAAAGGAAGCCGAAGATGGCGATCGTTTACTCCCTGGGCATGCTTACCTTGCCCCTGGTGGTCAGCAGATGATTATTGATCCGGCGCATCCTGATCGTCTGATCATCAGAGACAGTGATGAACGGATGACCTATAAACCCAGTGTCGATCTTACTTTTGCCTCAGTTGCTAAGGCCTATGGCGCTAAAACGCTGGGGATTGTGCTGACAGGTATGGGGGCAGATGGGTGTGAAGGTGCCCGTTTGTTGAAAAATGCAGGCTCTGTGGTCTGGGCACAGGACCAGGACAGTTGTATTATTTTCGGTATGCCAAAAGCTGTGATCACAGCGGGTCTTGCCGATGAGGTACTGGATCTTAAGGGGCTGAGTAACGTTTTCAGACAGCGAGGGAATTAATGAATCCGGTCAGTATCGGGGGGTTATTGCTGGCGATTGCCGCAATAGTCGGAGGGAACTACCTGGAAGGTGGTGCACCGGAAGAGTTGCTGAATCTGCCTGCGCTTTTGATAGTGCTCGGGGGAACCATTGCTGCTGTTTTTGTTCAGTCATCAGGTGATGAGCTGAGACGGGCTATACGTCTGTCCGGTGCCGCTTTTGGCCGATCCCGTCAGGATTATGTCAACGGTGTCAATTCAGTGGTGAGCTGGTGTGTACTTGCTCGCCGTAAGGGCTTGCTGGCACTGGAAAATGAAATCCCTTCGCAGCACGATAATCTTGTCAAAAACGGTCTGCAGATGCTGGTTGATGGCCGTACACCGGATGTTATTCGTTCAACGCTTGAAACCGAACTGATCAGCCGTGAAATCCGGGACCTACAAGGTGCCAGGGTGCTGGAGAGTATGGGCGGCTATGCCCCGACGATGGGTATTATCGGTGCGGTACTGGGGCTGATTCATGTGATGAGTAATCTGGGTAACCCGGATAATCTGGGGGCGGGTATCGCTACTGCCTTTGTTGCAACGATCTACGGTGTGGGTATCGCCAACCTGTTCTTTCTGCCTGTGGCGGGCAAGATCAGAACCATGATTCAGCAGCGCTTCCATTATCAGGAGATGATGCTTGAAGGTATCCTCTCTATTGCTGAGGGGCAGAATCCCCGGATTATCCAGCTGCGCCTGCAGGGTTATCTGGATCAGGATCGTTAATATGCCCAGACGCCTGGTGGAGAGTGAAGATCTGCACTCACAGCGTTGGGTAATCTCCTACGCTGACTTTATTACCCTGCTGTTTGCTTTCTTCGTGGTCATGTATGCCATCTCCTCGGTGAATGAGGAGAAATATAAGCAGGTTGCTGAATCCCTTTCCGGGGTGTTTGCCGGAGAAAGTGGGGAGGGGGATACTCCGCTTGATGGCGAGCCTGAAACTGATCCTCAGGGGATAACGCAATACACTGGCGGTTTGCGACAGGATCATAGAAGATCAGTTGCGATTGTACCGCCAAGGCCGGAAAATAGCGCCGAGCTTCAGGCTATTGGTGATCAGCTTGAAGTGCAGTTCAGAAAACTGATTCGTGATGGGCATATGGCCGTGCAGAGTAATGATCTCTGGGTTGCTCTGGAGATGGGGTCCCATCTTCTGTACCCCGAAGGGGGCGACCTGCCCACAGTGCTGGCGGATCCTATTTTTGAGCGTATAGCGGTGATACTGCGGGATACAAATAATCCTGTGCTGGTTGAAGGCTATACCGATAATCAGTTTATTTCGACAGATAAGTATCCTTCCAACTGGGAATTGTCAGCTGCCAGAGCCGCCGGTATTGTGCGTATTCTGCAGTTAAACGGTGTCAATCCGAGCCGGATGACTGCGGCAGGATATGGTGAATACGCTCCACGCGGAGATAATGGCACTGCAGTAGGGCAGCGAGCTAACCGTCGTGTAGTGATTGTAATTGCCCGTGACCGTAGAACACAGCGGGTTGTCGCGGCGTATGGCAGTGAGCAGGTCAGTGAGGACGCAGTCAGTGGCTTATTAACAGACAGCGCCCTGCCGCAATCAGATATAGAACAAGTGCAGACGGAAGATGGACGCATTGTCTTCCGGCGTAAAAACCAGCCGGATGCGCTGGATGTGAGAACCTTAACGTCGCCGGCATTGACGGACGATGCGGCGGTGCAGGAGAGAACAGAGTAATGCAGGTCTGGGCAGTAGCCAATCAGAAAGGTGGTGTTGGTAAAACCACTACTGCGGTGTCTTTGGGAGGCTTGCTGGCTGATGCCAGTCAGCGGGTGTTGCTGATCGATCTTGATCCGCATGGTTCCCTGACCAGCTATTTTAAATATGATCCTGATGAGCTGGAAACCAGCGTCTATGATCTTTTTCAACCAGAGCGAGAAATCGATAAACGCTTGCTCGAGCGGCTGATTCTGCCGACATCAAATCCTCACATTGATATGATCCCTGCAACCACTGCGCTGGCGACACTGGAGCGGAAAACGGTTGGTCAGGAAGGTATGGGGTTGCAGGTAGCCAAAGCCTTGCGAGTGCTTAAAGATCAGTATGATTATGTGTTAATTGATAGTCCTCCGGTGCTGGGGGTGCTGATGATTAATGCGCTGGCTGCCAGCGGTCATCTGCTGGTGCCGGTGCAGACAGAGTTTCTGGCGTTGAAAGGCCTCGAGCGCATGCTGCGTACCATTAATATGATTAACCGGGCGCGTAAACGGAAGCTGACCTATTCGTTGATACCGACTTTTTATGACCGGGCAGTACCTGCTGCGGTTTCAGCGCTGCGTGAACTGCATCAGCGTTTTCCTGAGCAGATTTCAGCGGCCGTTGTGCCTGTGGACAGTAAATTTATAACCGCCAGTGCTAAAGGTGTAACGCCCTCAGCAATGGATCTGAGTACGCCGGGGGTTCAGGCGTATATCAGAATCCTCCGGGGTTTGGCAGAGCGGAGTCGGTCATGAGCGAGCAGCCATTGAATCGTCAGCAACAGCTAGTGCAGGAGTATCTGGATGCCCTGCTGCGTGATGAAAATGAAGAGTACAGTGTTGAAGCGTCGTTGCAGGATGCCGTGGCGGAGCAGGAAACTGGCGGGGAAATTATTCCGGTTGTGAATGAATTGCCGAAAGCTGGTCCGGATCTTGAGGATCTGGATCTGGATGAAATTGAAATAACTCTTGATCTGCAGGAGCCCGCTGTTGAAACTGTTCAGCCAGAGCCAGAGCCAGAGCCAGAGCCAGAGCCAGAGCCAGAGCCAGAGCCAGAGCCAGAGCCAGAGCCAGAGCCAGAGCCAGAGCCAGAGCCAGAGCCAGAGCCAGAGCCAGAGCC
>JAOXSA010000425.1 GCA_025800245.1 Amphritea sp.
TGCTGGTGAGAACGCTATCCGAGATTGATGATACCCAGCCTGAACTGATGAGTCAGACCAAAACTCTGCTGCGTAAAGTTGAAGATAACTTCACGCGCATTCTTGATCAGGCTCAGGAACAGGGGGAGCTGGCACCGGGTGCCAATACCCGTATGCTGGGACGTCATCTGCAGGTGCAGATGATCGGGATGCGTACCTATCTGAAGGCCAGCCAGAATCCGCAGGCTGTTGAAGAATTATTGCAGTCCATTTTTGCCGGCATCCGTGCTCGCTGATCACGATTACCCAACTTGGGTAATCGTTACTCTTTTTATATCTCCACATGCCTGAGGGCAGAGTATAGTAAGCCAATGTAACAACTGTTTGAGTATGCATATGGTTCTATCAGCTCTTTCCCGTTCGGTCGGAATTCTGGCTTTAGCTCTGAGCGTTCTGTTCATATCTGGTTGTAATGACGAACCTGAAGCCCCGCAGGGGTATGAAATTAATAAGATCAATCAGATCGATTTTGTGCGTGAGATCTCCGCGGATTATCTGAGGCTGTCGGAGCAGATACAGGTGCAGTATCTGCGTTACAAGCACACCGGTGATACCAATGC
>JAOXSA010000431.1 GCA_025800245.1 Amphritea sp.
TTCCGATCTAATCACAACGGCTCGAGGGTACAGCACCATATTACGTGTGGCAATTCTCTTTGATGCTGAACTCTATTCTGGCTTCGCTGGCTGACTTAAGTGATACAATCAGCGCATGCTGGTTTTCTTACCCGCACACAGACCAGGATGCTTCCGTCACCAGCTTCACACATCTCTCGACTCTAAGGCAGGCAGTCCCAGCGGCTGATCCTGGGCACTGGTGAATGGTAATCTCACTGTGACTCAGGTCCTTTATGACTGTTGGCTCTTTAATACGACACCAGCTGGTCATGCCTATGAAGCGTTCTGCCCGCCTGTTCAGGCAGTGAACACGGAACACCTGTACCTGGCGCACGTTTTGTCATCGTGCGGTCAGGATCCTGGTGGCAGAGAGCTGTCTCACTGCGCGGTCACTGTCATTCAGCATAGCTGACAGGATTTCCCCGTGGGCAAAGAACGTATCCTCTGGACGACTTTGACTATTTCCTGGACTTCTTGTGGCTGCCGCGTCAACAATTTTGCAGTAGCTGAAACTGACAGGCGGCTCCCTTGCTGAAACGCGGACTGGCCTTCACAAGGATCACATCGGCGCGTAGACCTGCCGAATATATCTCGCCCTTTGCACCAGGCTTTTGCCAGGATGATCTGTTCCGGCGAACAGGACCAGTAACCGGATAGCTAGCGTCAACCAGCGGGAGTGGTTGACTGGCCTCGGATATCTCCGGGCTGAAGCGGCTGGTACCTACCCGCCCAGAATCGACCGCTCGACAGAAGCTGGACA
>JAOXSA010000472.1 GCA_025800245.1 Amphritea sp.
CCATATAGCCATGGCCCTCGCTGAAGCAGGAGGCCCATTCACGGGTTTGCTCGCTGACAGCGCTATTCAGAGAGACCTGTTCACCTTCGGCATGGCAGAAACAGGTTGGACAGACCTGAGTGCAGTTGCCGCAGGCCAGGCAGCGTTCGGCGATATCGTCCCACTGCGGATGATCACGTCGCTCGGCCAGCAGATCCCTGATCGGCAGTGAGGGTAAGGCTCGTTGCTGTTTGGCTGCGTGCAGCGCTTGCTGCAGCTGTTGATGTAACTGATTTTCTGTTGCCGGGCTAACTAGTAGTTGTTCGAGCAACTGATCTCCCGGTTCGCTGCCGCTCTGTACCAGAAAACCGTTATCCAGTTCGGTCAGGCAGAGATCAAAACCGGGCTGTTCTGAGTCGGCTTTCGCATGGGGGCCATCTCCGGTTGAGGCGCAGAAGCAGGTGTCTGCCGGATGGGAGCAGTTGACTGCTATCAGCAGCAGCCCTTTGCGGCGGGCAGCATAGTAGGGATCCCGATACTGGCCTTGCAGAAAGTGCTGGTCCTGTAGTTTAAGGGCTGCCAGATCACAATTGCGCAGCCCGAGAAACGCCAGTTTCCGGTCTGGTTGAGCCGGTTCAGAGAACTGAAGGGAACCATCCGGCTGGCGTTCAGCCTGCCAGATAATCTCTCTGGGAGCGAAAAGCCAGGGTTTAAGCGCCTGAGGACCGTTGGCCCAGGCAAAGTAACGCGGGCTATTGTCCCGCGTCATCCGGTAGGCGTCAGGAGCCTGTAGCTGTTGCCAGCCCCGCGGTAATTGTTCCGGATGTTGTATCGGAGTGTAGAGGACGGCGCCGTCTTTTACTGTCGGGCCGATTATTTCGTACTGGTTCTCCATAAGCGCTGTAAACAGCCGCTCAAGATCACTGCGCAGCAGAAAATGTGCCGTTGCTCTGTTCATCTGCAACCCCTCACCATCACTCCTTTGAGTTCAGGGTAGACCAGGTTGCTGCTGTGATGAAATGATCTGGATACGGAATATCCAATTTGGGCACATAAAATGCCCGGTTTTTCTCGAACTGTATATCTTGAATAGGGTACATTAGAATCCATCCACTGATGGTATATAACCAGAACAGTCAGTCGGTTCCGGAATTATCAAGTATTAAGAACAGCAGAGTATGGTTGCAGAAAATCCCCCGCGCAGTTTTTGGGACACTCCACAGATGCAATGGCTAATGACCCATGCTATGCCCGGAATCGCCTACTGGCTGCTAGCAAAAGTCTCTTTATCTCTGTTTGAGATTCCTCCCAGTGAAGCCTCGGCGGTCTGGCCAGCGGCAGGTATTTCCATTGCGGCGATAATGTTGCGCGGTTACCGGGCTGCATTCGGCCTGTTCATCGCTTGTATGCTGTTGTATTCGCAGTCCTGGCTGAATACGGACAGTACCGGGATATTACTCCGATCCTTAGGGTTGATGACCTTCCTCAGCCTGGTTGCCGTATTACAGGCGGTGGGGGCTGTATGGCTGGTTCACCGACTGGCCGGTGATACTCCCGCGCTGATCGATGATAAGCAGATCACTCAGTTCCTGTTGATTATCGGTCCGTTGGTTTCATTGGGGGCGAGTTTGTCTGCAATCAGTTGTTTTCTGGTGCTGGGGATTATTCAGCCCGGTGAATTTGTTGTCAGTTGGCTGACATGGTGGATCGGAGACAGTATCGGAGCGATGGTGGTTGCACCGATGTTGCTGGCTTTCTTTGCTTCTCCCCTGAGCACTCTCTATCGTCGGCGCTGGTCGGTTGGTTTGCCAATGGTCGGAGTGCTGCTGGTGATCATTGTATTGTTCCTGCAGACCAAGACTTATGAAGAGCAGGAGCGAAGGCAACTGTTTAATAAACAGGCGGAACAGCTGCATATCTACATGCAGGATCGTCTTAATGCCGGGTTTGAGGCGCTTTATGCGGTACGCAGTTTCTTTATCAGCACTGAGCATGTTAGTGCGGCAGAGTTCTCCAGTTTTACCCGTCACAAGTTGCAGCGTTATCCGGAAATAAAAGCGCTGGAGTGGATTCCCCGGATTGAGGACCGGCACCGGGTCGCCTATGAAACCTGGCTGGACGGTCCAGGAAAAATTACCGAGCGACAGCAAGATGGCCAGATGCTGTCAGCGCCTGCCCGTGATTACTATTATCCGATTACGTTTGTGGAACCGATGCGGGGCAATGAGAAAGCCTACGGTTTTAATATCGCCAGCAGTGGCCTGGCCAGTGCTGCCCGGGCTCAGGCAGAGTTGGTGGGTGACATCGCCTTGACTGCGCCGCTTACGCTGGTGCAGGAAGAGGACTCAGCCTATGGCTTTGTCGCGTATCTGGCGGTTGAACACGATGGCGTCGATATGGCGCTGTCGCGCAGCGGCATAGTAGCTGCGGTCTTTCAGGCTGGGCGCTTTATCGAGGCAGTATCCGGATTAAGAAAAGACCTGTCTGACGGTATTCATCTGCAAATGACGGATATTACGATCGCGGACAAGCCGGTGCCGATGTCTGATCATACCGGGCATCTGCACGATGATGAGCTGCAGTGGAGCACTGTGATTCAGGCCGGCGGTCGCAGCTATCGTCTTGATTACTCTGCTGCCGACGATTTCTTTGTCGGAGTCAATCAGTGGAGTAGCTGGTTTGTGTTGCTGGCCGGGATGCTGTTTACGGCTTTGCTGGGGGGCTGGCTGCTTTCCCTGACCGGACGAACCTTACGGGTCGCTCAGCTCGTGCATGAACGGACGGTGTCATTGCAACATGAGATTGAGGAACGTCGCCGGGCCGAACAGGAACTGATGAAAGTCACCAAAGCGGTGGAATTCAGTCCCAATATGGTACTGATTACCAGGCCAGATGGTGAGATCGAGTACGTCAGTCCTCGATTTACAGAGGAAACCGGTTACGCGGCCGATGAGGTGGTTGGTCAGAATATCAATGTCCTGCATTTCGAACAGCCTGGTGAACAGACCTATGCTGGTGTCTGGGACGCGTTACAGCTGGATCCCACCTGGCATGGTGAGATCGTTAATCGCAAAAAGACTGGAGTACTGTACTGGGCTCAGGTCAGCATCGCTCCCATTTTCGATCTGGATGGCGTGCTGACCCACTTTGTCGTGACCCTGCTGGATGTCACTGAAAACCGTATGATCAATGAACAGATCAGCTATCACGCCAGTCATGATCAGCTCACGGCGCTGGTGAATCGCCGGGAATTTGAAATACGACTGAAAAACCTGCTCAGCGGCCCTCAGGAACCGGGCAGTCAGCATGCTTTCTGCTTCCTCGATCTCGACCAGTTCAAAGTTGTGAACGATACCTGTGGTCATGTTGCCGGTGATGAACTGCTGCGTCAGGTGGCCGGGTTGTTACAGGATAAGGTCCGTGCCAGTGATACGCTGGCGCGTCTGGGGGGCGATGAGTTCGGCATTATCATGATGAACTGCCCGCTGGATAATGCCCGCACGCTGGCTGAAGCGATTCGGGATGAAATTGCCCAGTTCAAGTTCTGCTGGGAACAGCAG
>JAOXSA010000481.1 GCA_025800245.1 Amphritea sp.
AGTACGCCATCACCAGCGGGATGATGGCAGCCATGCCCAACAGGATAGGCAGCATCAGCGCAGACATCGCTTCAGGGCCCATACCTGCACCGGACATATTACCGAACAGCAGTGCTGCACCGCCGGCAAAAAATGCGATACCGATAGTAATAGCGATCATGCCTACCAGATACAGTACGCCTACCAGAATCAACTGTCCCAGATTATTACTGAAACCACTGAACAGATGGCCGAATTGAAAATCACCGCCCTCTTCCTGCTCCCGGCAGCCCAGCATATAACCGGCAGTAATCACCGGTGAGATCAATGCCAGCGCCAGGGAACCGATCAGCGGAATAAAGCTGAGAACAACAGAGATAACCATCCAGGCCAGGAAGGTCAGAATCCAGGCTACCGGATTGCGTTTAAAATAGAGAAAGCCTTCCGCCAGCCAGCGCCAGCCGTTACCGGCGGAAACCGAAACCGGGCCAGTCATGTCGCCCTGCTCGAAATCCGGTGTCAGATCAGCAGTAGGGGCCTGATATGGGTTCGCGTCCCCCATCTGGTAGACTACTTCCGGTTTCGGCGATGAGGATTCTGATGCCGCAGCAGAGACAGCAGCCGGAGCCATACCCTGACCGCCCTGTTCCTCTTCCTGCAACGCCAGATATTTTGAAATGATGATACCGCACCCCAGGCAGTTATCACCCTTAATGCGATCAGATCCACATTTAGGGCATGTGCCGTTATCAGCAGCAGATTCAGAGTCGCTTTCCATGGTCATCGATGCCGCAGAAACGGACGCTGTGGTACCTGTAGCTGAAACCTGAGGAGACACTTCGGTTTCCTGTTCATCATCTTCCAGTTGCAGCACCATTGCCGCTTCGACCCGGGCAACCATACCCAGACTTTCCAGA
>JAOXSA010000489.1 GCA_025800245.1 Amphritea sp.
CCATGTTCAGTACAGCAATCGGGAATCCAATGAACTACAGGCTGTTTTCCATCATATTTCCAGTGAACTGCAGGCGGCGGAAGGTGGTAAAAGCAGCGCAGAGAAAGATAAAACCATCGATGTCTTACATACCCAGATCGCCGAACTGGAAAAAACCATCAGCCAGCAACAGAGCCAGATCGAACAACTGCAGAACCGACTGGATCAGCGTTATCAGGAGATCCATGATTTCCGCTTACAGGCCCAGAAATTCAAAGCCGAACTGGATCAGCACAAAAGCGCCACTGATACCCAGCAATTAGCTGAGCTGGAGCAGGAAAACAATCAGCTAAAACGTATGTATGCAGAGTTGTGCCTGCAACAGGACCAGAACGGTCGTCAGAATCAGCCATAGCTCACCATTTTGACACTTCCTGATGCAGCATCAGGGTAGATCTGAGCTAAGCTGAAACCGGATGGTCGCTGCCCTGCCTGATGACTCAGTACTGCCGGGAAGCATCCACTGGCTTTTGGTTGACTGAAAATCTGTTTCTGAAATCAGACAGCTTTTCAGAAGGTGATAATCCGGATGGATTTACTGCGTTTTTCTCTCAGCTCACTCCGCGACAGAGTACTGATTCTGACTCTGGGCGGTTTTCTTATTACCGCAATCACCCTGACCGGGCTGATTGTCCGTTATCTGCAGAATGAAACACTTAATCTTCTGGTCCAGCAGCAACAGGGAATGATCGATGTAGTTGTCCGTCAGATGGACACAGCACTGACTGCCAGGGTGGAATATCTGGAAAACTTTGCCGCCACGCTTCAGAGCCAGAACAAACTGCAGAACAAACAGGCCATCCAGGCAGCGCTAAATCATGAAACACATTTACATACCCTGTTCAGCGGTGGGCTGGTAGTACTTAACCAGGATGCTGTCTCCACCGTAGACTATCCAATCGTCCCCAACCGCACCGGTATCGATTTCTCCGACAGAAAGCATGTGCAGAAAGTCCGGGCAACCAGACAAACTGTGATCACCCGCCCGCTGATCGGTAAAGGCCTTCAAACCCCACTGTTTGCGATCAACACCCCTGTTCTCTCAGATGATGGCGAAACCGTGCTGGGATTTATCTTTGGCGTCAATGTACTGGCTCGCGATAATCTGCTGCAGACCATCTCTGACATGACTCTCAGCGATACCGGCCATACCATGATCATTGATCCGAATCTGGAATTATTTGTTACAGATTCTAAGGCAGGACTTTCCCTGAAATCCTACTCGGGAGAACTCAGTTCTGACTGTATTGCCAGGGTAGTGAAAGGTATTCCATCAGGCACCTGCCTTAACCGTGATGGTGCAGCTGCACTCTATGCATCGGACACAATTGATCGTATGGGCTGGATCGTGATCCGCACATACCCACTCAGCCAGGCCAACGATCCGATCAGAAACCTGACCTATGAGATCAGCGGTATCACCATTGTATTACTGGTATTTATGGGAAGCCTGATCGCCTATCTTTTAAAGCGACAACTGGTACCGCTCAATCAGGCATCCCGGAAAATTCAGGCGATGGCCGACGGTGATGAACCGATGACTCACCTGCAGAAGCACCGCGAAGATGAGGTGGGTAAGCTGATTATCGCCTTCAACCAGCTACACCAGTCCCGTCAGCGCTATGAAGAAGCGCTGCGAGCGTCAGAAGAGCGCTACCGCCTGACAATGGAAGCCACTCATACCGGTATCTGGAGCTGGGATCTGCAGAATGATCGTATCAGCTGGAACAGTGAATGTTTTTCTATGCTGGGATATCCGGATCAGGCGTTCACTCTCGATCGGCAACGATTCCGGGATATGGTCCATCCTGACGACCAGGTACAGTTCTTCATATCCTTTATGCCACAAATGCTCAGTGATACCGCTGCTGAAGCGGAATTTCGCCTGAAAACCTATCAGGGTGACTGGCTCTGGGTCCAGAGCCGGGGCCGCCCGATCCTGTTCAACAACCAGAGTAAACCGATCCGGATCGCCGGCACTCACGTCAATATCGATAAGCAGAAACAGACCGAACAGCTTCGCCTCGCAGCCACTGCGTTTGAAACCAGTGACGCCATTATGATCGTCAATGAAGCTAACGAGATCATAAAGGTGAACAACGCCTTCTGTCAGATTACCGGGTACACAGAGAAAGAAGCCGTTAACAATACCCCTTCACTGCTTCGCTCAGGCATCCATAAAGCCGACTTCTATAAAGATCTGTGGAACGCCGTCTCTAATACAGGTCACTGGCAGGGCGAAATCTGGAATCGCCGTAAAGATGGCGAGATTTTCATCGCCTGGTTGCATATCAACACCCTGTTCAACGACGACGGTACGATCAACCAGCGGGTTGCGGTGTTCTCGGACATTACCGAGAAAAAGCGCTCTGAGGAGCTGATCTGGAAGCAGGCTAACTTTGATCCACTCACCGGATTACCTAACCGACGAATGTTTATGGACCGTCTGGAACAGGAGATCCGCCTGGCAGATCGTTCAAACAGCTCTGTTGCACTTATGTTTCTTGACCTTGATCGCTTTAAAGAGGTCAACGATACAATGGGCCATAACACCGGTGATGAGCTGTTGCAGGAAGTAGCTAAACGGTTCAAAAAACTGGTTCGCAGTAGCGACACCGTTGCCCGCCTCGGTGGCGATGAGTTTACCTTTATTCTGCCTCAGATCGAAAATACCCAGCAGGTAGAACTGGTAGCCGAGAAGATCCTTGAAGCTGCCGAACGTCCCTTCAAACTTCAGCAACAACTCATCTATATATCCGGCAGTATCGGTATTACGCTGTTCCCGCAGGATGCCGACAATACGGATCAGTTGATACAGAATGCTGACCAGGCGATGTATGCGGCAAAAGAGTCGGGCCGCAACCAGATGTATTACTTCACCCCAAGTATGCAGGAGGATGCTCTGCAACGGGTGAATACGGTTAAAGAGTTGAGGGAAGCTGTCAGCGGCCGGCAATTTGAACTGCACTACCAGCCGATCGTTGATATGCAGAAGCGCAAGGTTGTCAAAGCTGAAGCTCTGATCCGCTGGCATCATCCAGAAAGAGGACTGGTCATGCCCGATGCATTCATCCCGATCGCGGATGAATCCGGACTGATTCTGGAGATCGGTGAATGGGGATTTACCGAAGCACTGCGTCAGGTAAAACAGTGGCGTACAACACTGAATCCTGATTTCCAGATCAGCGTGAATACCTCACCGGCGCACTTCGATCTGAACGGCCCCCATGCTGCCAGCCCGGAGCGCTGGATTACTCAGCTGCAGGATGCCGGTATTGATGGCAGTGCCATCAGCTTTGAGATCACAGAGGGTTTACTGATGGATACCAGTCATGAAACCCGCCAGAAACTGCTTAAACTGC
>JAOXSA010000492.1 GCA_025800245.1 Amphritea sp.
GCATGCTTATTCAAGGGCGGATCGTGTTGTTCAGGCCGGTTGCAGCGCGTCCTGTTCAATGATTATGTCCAGTGGGTAGTTCTGGCCCGCCAGATAGTCATCGATACAACGGGTAACCATCGGGCTACGCAGATCGTCCCGACGCTGCTCAAGCTCTTCACGGCTCAGCCATATGGCGCGTTCTATGCCGTCGTCCAGTGGCAATGAGGGATCATGGCTGATGGCCCGGGCAATAAAACAGTAGCGATGGTAGGTAATGCCATTGCTGGGGGCTGTGTAGACATACATTCCCAGTAGTTTTTCGGGTGTAACGGTCCAGCCGGTCTCTTCCAGTGTTTCCCGGATAGCTGCGTCAATAAAGGTCTCGTCGGCTTCAAGGTGGCCGGCGGGCTGATTGATGACCAGTTTCTTCAGGCTGTTAGACCACTCTTCAATGAGCAGGAAGCGACCGTCCTTTTCCACAATGGTGGCGACCGTCGCGTGGGGTGTCCATCGCATGTTACATTCCGTACAATATTTAAGGTTGCAGATAATACCATTATCGTTGCGGTGTTTCTGCCATTTAACAAGATCTGTAGAAGTCGTCGGTGTCTGAGAGTTATGTTTAAAGATTATGTTTCGGTGCAGAGTGAAGACTTTGCTATCGCAGAGCTGACAGAGCAGGTGCGATCGGAAGATGCCAGTAATGGTGCAATCGTCACATTCACCGGCATTGTCAGGGAACTTTCCGATAAAGAAGGGTTGCTGGCGATGTATCTGGAGCACTATCCGGGGATGACCGAAAAGGCACTGGAAAAGATTGCCTCACAGGCTCGTGAGCGCTGGCCGCTTGGTAATATTGTGATTGTTCACAGAATCGGCGAGCTGGCTCTGAACGATAACATCGTGTTTGTGGGTGTTGGTAGCGCTCATCGTGTAGCAGCGTTTGCGGCTGCTCAGTTCATAATGGATTACCTGAAGCGGGACGCGCCGTTCTGGAAGAAAGAAATTACGGCAGAAGGCGAGACCTGGGTCGAGGCAAAGTCCACTGATCTGGATGCCGCAGACGCCTGGGATCAGTAACTATCGTTTGTTACGGGGCTTTCCATGCCCGCGGCTATTTCTGCTTGTATTACTTCTGTTTGTTGGGCGGTGTTGCTGCTTTTTCGGCGCTTCTGCCAGATGTATGGCTTCTTTCCGGTACTGTCCGGGTTGCAGGTTTTCCAGTGACCAGTTGCCGATGGCGTAGCGGATCAGTCTGAGGGTTGGGTAACCTACCGCCGCCGTCATACGTCGGACTTGTCGGTTGCGACCTTCTGTAATTTTTAACTCGATCCAGCTGGTTGGCTGGTTTTTGCGCTCTCTGATCGGTGGATTGCGGGGCCAGATATCCGGTTCGGACATTTTTTTTGCTCTGGCAGGACGGGTTGTACCGTCTTTGAGTTCAACACCTTTGCGTAGTTTTTGCAGTGCCTGCTCATCAATGTCTCCCTCAACCTGTGCCCAGTAAGTCTTTTCCAGCTTGAAGCGGGGATTGGCCAGTTGGTGTTGAAGTTGGCCATTATCGGTCAGAATGAGTAGTCCTTCTGAATCGTAATCCAGGCGACCCGCTGCGTAGATGTCTTTTTCTTTAATAAAATCAGCCAGCGTGGTCCGGCCCTCGTTATCGGTGAACTGGGTGAGAACCTGAAACGGCTTATTAAAAAGAAGAATGTCTGCCATGGTGACGGGGAAACCTGATGTAAGCGGGAGGGCATCGTCGCAAAAAGTCGC
>JAOXSA010000495.1 GCA_025800245.1 Amphritea sp.
GCATACGGGATGCCTCCAGCACGTTTCCGGCGTGAGGGAAGCCATTCCCGGTTTGTCTTGGCGTTAGAAGCACAGGAGGATGCAGTGATGTCTGCACAGACTGAAATGGATGTAAAAATCAGAAATATAGAAGCGCCGATCAAAATGGTTGGCGTGTTACATACAGGCCCTTACATAGAGATAGGTAAGGCTTTTGAAAAGTTGAATGTCTGGCTGATGGAAGCTAACGCTTGGCCACATTTGAGGACAGTAGCCGGAATTTATCATGATGATCCGACCTGTGTAGCTCCGGAGAAGCTGAGATCACATGCTTGTGCGGTTTTGCAATCAGGGCATGAGCTGGATCTGTCCGATGACTTAGAGGCGGTTGAAGCTGGCGCTGGTAAATATGCGGTGCTCAGATTCAGAGGGCCTTATGCGGGGTTACAGCAGGCTTATCACTGGTTATTCAGTACCTGGCTGCCGCAGTCAGGTGAGGAGTTATGTGACAGGCCGTGTTTTGAAGATTATCTGAATAACCCCCGGGAGGTTGCCCCGGAAGAGCTCCTGACAGATATTTATCTGCCACTACGCGACTGATCCGAATCAGAGTCTGGTTGTAGAGAAATAAGATGACCTTTCATTGGCTCTGCCACTGAGAGCCACAAAAAAAGGCCATGCATTTCGCAAAATGCATGGCCTTTTTCGTAGGCGACATCTGATCAGGCCGTATAGTGCTCCGGTAGAACCTTGTCCCAGAGCCTGATCAGATACCAGGGATTAACCGAACTGGTTAGAGGTGTTTTTCGCACCGCCAGCTTTCAGTGCGTTTTCACCCGCGTAGTACTCTTTGTGATCGTCGCCCAGATCGGAACCAGCCATGTTCTGGTGCTTAACGCATGCGATACCCTGACGGATCTCTTTGCGCTGAACGCCTTCAACGTAACCCAGCATCGCTTTGTCACCGAAGTATTCTTTCGCCAGGTTGTCTACAGACAGAGCGGTCGTGTGGTAAGTCGG
>JAOXSA010000503.1 GCA_025800245.1 Amphritea sp.
CCGACCAACTGACGTTGGCAGCTGGTCCCCGATGTCGTTGATTGCAACTGCAAACAACGCCACACTGAGTACGCCACCCTGGGGAACTCCGTTCTCCTGGGTAAAACTGCTGGAGAGGTGGTTTCCCACCCGGACACGAAAACTGCGATCGGATAAAAAATTCTCAATGAAAAGGCCCATACGCCCTCGTATGCCATACCTGTGGAGTTTCGCGAGGATACACTGGCGTAAGACCGTATCATATGCCGCCTCGATATCGAAGAATACTGCTCCGAGATGCTTCTTCTCGGCAAAACAGGCGCGCGCCTCGGTGTCAAGGGTTAAGATGTGGTCAACCGGGCTGCGATGCTTTCTAAAACCGCACTGGGCATTTGTAAAAACGTTGTGATGCTCTAAAAACCAGCTCAGACGCATGTTTACCATCTTCTCCATCAGCTTGGAAAGCGATGAGGTGAGAGAGATGGGCCGATAGTGGAGCGGGTCCAGACCCGACTTGCCAGCTTTCAAGATTGGGATCACAGTGGCTTCTCGCCAGGTCTCAGGAAAGGTCCCAGTCTCCCAGAGCGAATTATATGTCGCGAGCAGCGCCTCGAGAGCTACTGCTGGGAGACGCCGGAGCATGTCATTATGGACTGCATCCGGGCCCTCTGAGACGCTGCGCAACGAGCTGATAGCTGAGACCAATTCGGCCATGGTGAAGGGCTCGTTGTAGGCCGTGCGTTCAGCCGTGCTGAACTCCACGGCAGCTGGCAGTCGTGCCCGCTGGTCCGAAGACCCACCTCGGCAGCGCTCAAAGAGTGCACGGCCTATAGCCTCAGCGACCTCTGAGGGATGAGTGATATCCGTGCTGTTCACTCTTAAAACAGGCAGTGGTACAGAGCTGTACCGGCCTGCGATGCGCTTCATGCGTGTCCAGACTTGAGTCGTCGGAGTAAAACGGTTTAAAGAACTTACATAAGTGCGCCATGAAACTGCCTTTGCCTCCCTTATAGTGCGCCGGGCAAAAGCCCGCGCTTTCTTAAAAGCAATGAGGTTTTCAGTAGTGCTGCTCCGGTCATACTTCTTAAAAGCGCGTTTCCGTGCACGGATCGCGTCTCCGCACTCCTTTGTCCACCAGGGGACTGGGGTGCGACGGGGCTGACCTGAAGTCTTAGGAACGCACCCGTCCGCGGAGTCAAGAAGTAGGGTAGTAAAATCCTCTACAGACATTGCAGAGGGGTCGGCTCTGGCTAAAACCGCTGCCTCTAGCGAGGCTTGGAATGATTCCCAGTCGGCCTTGCGGACATTCCACCTCTGTGGTCTGTTGCCTAAAACTGGGTCTTCCTGGTACTCGATCCACACTGGGAAATGGTCACTCCCCAGTGGGTCGTCATGGACGGACCAGGTAAGAGCATGAGCTAGCTGCGGACTAGCCAAGCTCAAGTCCAGAGCCGACGTCTGACCGGACGGCAGCGTAAAATGCGTGCGCTGACCTGTATTTAAAATACAGAGCGACTCATCGCATATAAAAGAATCTAAAAGACGGCCTCGAGTGCCAGTCAAGTCACATCCCCATGCGGTACCATGGGCGTTAAAATCGCCCACTACCAGGACAGGCGCAGAGAGCTCGAGGACGAGCTGGCGCAGTTCGACCACCGGGAGAGGTATACCTGGTGGAAGGTATAATGACCAGACTGTCATCTCCCGGTGGTTCAGGTGCACCTTAGCA
>JAOXSA010000516.1 GCA_025800245.1 Amphritea sp.
CGTATCGCGACCCTGACCTTCCAACGCCACGATCTGCGTAACGCCCTCACCGGTAGCGCCCTGATTGATGATATTGTCACTGTGGCAGACTGGGTTAACCGTACACCGGAAGTCTCCGTCCTGATCATTACCGGAGACGGCAGCGCATTCTCCGCTGGCGGCAACATCAAAGAGATGACCGAACGCGAAGGCGTTCATAAAGACGGCGCTTTTGGCGGTGATGTCTATACCGTACAGAATAAATATCGCCAGGGTATTCAACGTATTCCGCTGGCACTGGCAAATATCGATATCCCGGTGATTGCGGCAGTCAACGGTCCGGCCATCGGCGCCGGCTTCGATCTGACATGCATGTGTGATCTGCGTATCGGCTCAACCAAGGCACTGATGGGTGAGACTTTCGTTAACCTGGGCATTATTCCGGGAGATGGCGGTGCCTGGTTCCTGCAACGACTGATCGGTTATCAGAAAGCCGCCGAGCTGACTCTGACAGGACGGGTAATCGGTGCAGACGAAGCCAAAGAGCTGGGCATTCTGCTGGAAGTGGTCGAACCTGAACAACTAATGGAGAAAGCACTGGAGCTGGCCAGCCGGATGGCAGAAAAGCCACCACAAGCCCTGCGTATGACCAAACGCCTGCTGAAAACAGCTCAGAAGATGGAGCTACCTGAATTCCTGGAGCACTGCGCGCTGATGCAGGGCATCTGCCATAACACAGATGACCATCTGGAAGCGGTCAACGCCTTTGTTGAGAAGCGCTCGCCAAACTACAAAGGTAAGTAAATAGAAAAGTAAGTAAATAGAAAGGCAAGTAAATTCAAATCCTGAATATATCGCCGCGAGGATGCGCCTGCCACTGATCAATACAGGCTGGGGGAGACGCGCCCTCGCGGCGAATTACTTTTAAAAAACCAATAATAAGTCTATCAGAGCTTCAGCCATCGCCGGCGTATCAGCGTAATCAGCTCCGGTACAGCCTGTCTGATCCAGTACCACTGATATCGAAGGGTCAGCCTGAACCACCCCTGATCTGCATACTTACGGGCGCTGGTGATCAGCGGCAAAGAGATCCGTTTTAGCCTTATCCCATGCTGCCGGGCTTTCCACACCAGCAGATGGTCTTCCCCATAAGAAGCCTGCTCCGGATAGCCCTGCACCCCTTTCAGATCAGTAGCACTGAGACAAAAGCCCTGATCGCCAAACGGCATACCCAGCCAGCGGGAACGCAGATTAGCACCCAGCCCATTGAGCCACATCGGGCCATCACCATCACTCAGGAACTGCAGATCAAAATAATGAAAGTGACCGGGAAAAGATCCGATGCTGGCGATCAGCTCTTGCCAGTGTCGGGCCTGAATCCGACTATCAAGATGAAGAAACCAGATATAATCTCCGGTACACAGCTGCGCACCACGATTCATCTGCTTTGCCCTGCCCTGATCAGTGACCAGATGATGGATATTGCCGTTCGCAACCGGAAGCTGTGATACCAGTTGCTCCGAGCCCGGACAGAAAACAAAGATGATTTCGGCAGCATGCTGCAGATGATCCAGCTGGCCAAGCATCGGGCTCAGGCTTTGCTCGGCCGGCCCGACCGGAATTACAACAGAGATGGAAAGCTCATCGGCCATAACAAAAACACTGATCGCTGATTATGTTTCGCTGCAGGATGAACCGTACTTAAAGCAGGAGAAACAGCGATGGTGCTTCATGCTGATCCGGTGCTCCAGCGCCTGGGCCAGATCTTCCCCCAGATCGTATTCCGGATCATCATCCACCAGAGTGCAGGCATACACCCTCATCCGGCCATTCTGCTTAACTATCATTTTACTGAAGGCACACATAAAGCTGCGCCGTGTATCTTCCGTGTGATACTGGGTCATACAGTTGGTCGAAATATCAGGTCCGTGACCGTCACTC
>JAOXSA010000517.1 GCA_025800245.1 Amphritea sp.
TCGAACCCCCTATGGGACGCCACCTAAAAGCGGAATTAGCTCAGTTGGTAGAGCGGAACCTTGCCAAGGTTCAGGTCGTCGGTTCGAGCCCGATATTCCGCTCCAGATACAGTTCGACTGTATATGCGTCCCATTCGTCTAGTGGCCTAGGACACCGCCCTTTCACGGCGGTAACAGGGGTTCGAACCCCCTATGGGACGCCATCTTTTTTCTCCCCTTGTTTTTATCACCGCTCTGAGTAGTTGTTGTCTGTAGAACGTATTCAGCGTACTAAACCTCGTATATACTTATGCCCATTCATACATATGTTGGGTAATCATTTCTAGTTATGGTTTCACTGATAAGGATGTCACTGATACTGGTTGTGCTTTGTCTGAGCTCGACAACGCTCAGGGCTGAGTCAATTATTGTGTCCAGGGATGTACAGCAACAGTCTTTCAGTCGGGATTTTCTTCTCGCCGTTTTTTCTATGCGGGTAACACGCTGGCCGGATGGTTCGCCAATCCGGGTTTACGTGCTGCCTGATCGCCATCCTCTGCATCATCAGTTTGTAAAAGGAAAGTTGAGAATCTTTCCTTATCAATTACGAAATATCTGGGACCGCCAGGTTTTTACTGGGACAGGAGAAGCTCCAAGGGAGGTGTCTGATCTGTCTGAAATGCATCAGCAGGTCAGTGAGACACCAGGAGCAATTGGGTATCTGAGCACCGATAGTGAGCTGAACATGGAACAGGTGAGGATCGTCAATGAATATTAAGTCTCTACAGGCGGTATTGGTGGCGGGAAGCCTGCTCTGTTCAGGTCAGGCCTCAGCGGATTTTGATAAAGATAACCTTACCGCGAATGGATTTATCACGCAGGGTTTCTTCCATACCGATCATAACAACGTATACGGTGAAAGCAGTGATGGTGGCAGCTTTGAATTCAGGGAATTCGGGGTAAATGCCTCCTACCGCTTAACACCTAAGCTGCGGGTTGCAGGTCAATTGATGTCGCGTAAGGCCGGTAATCTGGATGACGGTGAACCGAAACTTGATTATGCATTGCTGGATTATCAGTTCAGTGATGATCCAATGAATCAATACGGTTTACGCCTGGGGCGTCTGAAAATTCCTTTTGGTTTTTATAACGAGTCCCGGGATGTGGCCTTTACCCGGCCTGGGATTATGCTGCCTCAGTCGCTGTACTTTCATCAGGCCAGGGATCTGGAGTTATCGGTCGACGGGGCGATCTTCTACAGCTATCTGGAGGCGCCGGGTGGCTGGGTGGATATTGATCTGCTCTACGGTAAGCCGCAGACGGATACCAATGTGGAGTATGCTTACTTGTCTAATGATGCCACCGGTAAGTTTGGTGACTCAATCGGTTACATGGCCCGGGCTATCTATAATTATGATGGCGGTAGAATACGGGTTGGCGGAACTCTGGCTGAATACACGCTGAGTTATCAGCCAGGTAATGGTCCGGGTTTTCCTGCTGATCTGAGCGAGTTCAATGAAGGGGATCTGCTGCTTGATGTGGCTGTGTTGTCTGCAGAGTACAATGCCGAGCGCTGGAGTCTGACCGGCGAGTACATGATTCATGATATTGACTGGCGCGAGCTGGGTGGCGTGTTCTCGTTACGGCCGCAAACGACCATACAGTCTTATTATCTGCAGTTGCAGTATCGCATTAATCAGAACTGGGAGCTGATGGTCCGTTATGATGAATTGTTACTTGATAAGGATGACCCGACCGGGGCTGCCAATGCAGCGGTATTCACAACCAAGCCGGCGCATACCTTTTATTCGAAAGACTGGATTTTTGGGGTGGGCTGGTCGCCAACCCCTGATTGGCTGTTCCGGGCCGAGTATCACCATGTGGTAGGTACCGGATGGGTTGCTGAGCAGGATAATCCTGATCCTTCTCAGCTGGAGAAAAACTGGAATATTTTCGCATTGCAGGCCACATACCGCTTCTGAGCGGTGAAGTAGTGAGAGGCATGGACGATGATCAGCAGTAGCAACCGGTTTATGAGCCTGCGCTGGAAGATCTTCATTCTTCTGGTGCTGGTGCTGGTGGGAGTGCAGGGGGCGTATGCTCTGTTCTCACTGGCTCAGCTCAAGACACAGTTTAAACAACAGAGACAGCAGATTAATAATGCTGAAATAGCCCGCCTCAACGGTTCCGTTGAGGCGTCGTATCAGCGCTTGCTGGAAGCGGCGGAGTTGTTACCTCTGATCGATACCACTCATTCCGCTGATTATGTTAATCCGCTGACCAAGCTGAGCCAGACAATGAATCTGAAGTTCGATGCATTTGAGCTTGCAGGTTCAGTGAATGCGGCTTATCTGTATGATAGTCGTGCCCGGATGGTGGGCTTCTGGGGCACCAGGATTCATATCCCGGCCGCTGAGATACAATCGGTTTATGATACTGAACGCCCGTTGCGTAAGCTGTCGTGCACAACCGTCTGTATCCGCTATGTTGCTATCCCGATCCAGATCAACGGCAAGAAAGAAGGGGTGTTGATGGTCGGACGCTTCCTCTATGACGTGATCTATGACATTAAACAGCAGACCACGCTCGATATCGGCCTGGCACTGCAGGCTCCGGATGATGCTGGTGAACTGTCCGACTGGGGATTGCTGATCAATTCACTGACCAATCGCTCCCGCAATCAGGAGTTGCTGGAGCAATTAAGTGAGCAGGCAGGCTTTGATCCCGCCGGAGGCGTGCATCGTCTGGAGCATGAGTCCCGGGTGTACGAGGTGCTTTTCTCACCATTAGCCGGGTTGGCCGATGGGGGCGCTTACTGGGTGGTGATGGATGATATTACCGCGCATCAGCAGAGCATTCGCGAAAGCCTGATTAACTATCTGTTGCTGGGTATCGGTGGTATTTCATCGGCCCTGATCATTCTGGCGCTGATGCTGCAGCAACCTATCCGGTTCTTCTCTATACTGGCCGGTCAGCTGTCGATGCTGAGCCGCGGGGAGTTTGGTGAGTTCCGTCGCTCGCTGGAGAACTACCAAAGCCGGACGGCCTATCTGGGACAGGATGAGCGTGATCAGTTGGTGGTGAGTTCCATTCGTCTGAGTGAGCAGTTGGAAGGTCTTGAAGAGGAAGTTAACGAGCGTACCGACAGTCTTGAAAAGAGTCGCCAGGCATTGCGTAAAGAGCGTGATTTTCTGTTCGGGCTGCTTGAAACGGCGCCATTGCTGATTATTACTCAGAATCCGGAAGGCGATCTGCGCAGTGTGAACCATTTTGGTCTGCAGTTGATGGATCTGAACGGTGAGTCCGTTCGCAAAGCGAGTTATCTGAGTCAGTTGCAGCGTGAAGATGAACGTCAGGAGTTTATCAGCCAGACCCGTCGTCTGACTCAGGGGCTGGAAACTCAGGTAAGGACCGACAGTGTGTTGTTGGATCCATCCGGCAACCGGCACCATATCTCCTGGTTGCATGCACGTTTACGGCAATCGTCCGGCGATGAGCAATTGATTCTCAGTATCGGTATGGATGTCAGCGACCGTAAGCGTGCAGAGCAGCGGCTGCACTGGCTGGCTAACCATGATCCTCTGACTGAAAGACCGAATCGCCTGTTCTTTATGAGCTGCCTGAATGATGCGATTGAGAAAAGCCGCACCCAGAAAACCCAGGTGGCAGTGCTCTTTATCGACCTGGACCGTTTTAAAGAGGTGAATGATTCTCTGGGTCATGCGGTTGGGGATAAGTTGCTCAAAGTGGCTACCCGACGGATTAATGACTGTATCCGCGAGAGTGATCTTCTGGCCCGCCTTGGCGGCGATGAATTTACTGTGTTGCTGACCAGTGTTCGGGATCTGGAAGGTGCTGAAGTGGTTGCCAGTAAGATTCTGCAAGCATTCCAGCAACCATTCTGGATCGGTGAATATGAGATTGTGGTGACCGTCAGTATCGGTATCAGTCTGTATCCGGATCATGGTTCTGATGGTTCGGCGCTGATTAAACATGCTGATGTGGCGATGTTTCAGGCCAAGGATGCCGGTAAAAATGGTTACTTTGTTTATGATGTCGAGAAGGATCATCAGCGTTATGAGCGATTTGCGCTGGGCGCAGATCTGCGTAAAGCGATCAGTAACGATGAGTTGGTGCTTCACTATCAGCCACAGGTTGATGCGGCTACCGGCACTGTAGTGGGTGTTGAGGCGCTGGTGCGCTGGCAGCATCCGACGGCAGGCCTTTTGTCTCCTGATCGGTTTATTCCGCTGGCAGAAGAGCTTGATCTGATTATCCCGTTGGGTGAGTGGGTGCTGCGGGAGGCTTGTCATCAGATGCAGGCGTGGTTGCAGGTCGGGGTGCCGCCGATGAAGGTATCGGTGAATCTGGCCGGACAGCAGATCGCCCACGAACGTTTGTTGAGTTCAGTGGAAGAGGCGCTCGAAGCCTCAGGTCTGAGTGCTGCACAGCTGGAATTGGAAGTGACCGAAAACTTTGTCATTCGTCAGCCGGAGGTCACTATTGGCAAGCTGACCTATCTCCGGGAACGGGGTATTACGCTGGCGATGGATGATTTTGGTACCGGTTACTCTTCGCTCAGTTATCTGAAGAAGCTTCCTATCGATAAGCTGAAGATAGATCGCAGCTTTGTGAAAGATATAGGTGTAGATCGCAGCGATGAGTCGATCATCAAAGCAACATTGGCGATGTGTCAGTCACTGGGGCTTGAAGTGGTTGCTGAAGGCGTTGAGACACCGCAGCAACTTCAGTTTATGCGGGATAACGGCTGTCAGGTTATTCAGGGTTATTACTACAGTAAGCCATTGCCACCGGAGCAGTTTATGGATTATATCTGTGCGGTCGGGCAGTTACGGGCGGTTGTAGAAGACTAGATTTCGGGCGCAGCTATGAATGAAGGAGTAGTGTTTACTCACTACTCCTGGTTGAGCTGAGAGGCTTAGTTCTGGCCAAAAACACTGGCTCGGGCGTTAATATAATCAAATTCTTCGCCCTGTTCTTCAGCAGCAAAACGCATCTCATCCAGTTGCTGGAACTTATCGATTTCGTGGTCAGGCATATTGTGCAGGCAGTTGCCGCCGAAGTACCACAGCAGGTCACGGGCAATCAGGTGAGCCAGTTGAGGGTACATACGGAATGCCCGATCAAGGAAAATTTCACCATCCTGATAGACATGCTCTCCGCTGTTTTCAAAGTCATGGATCAGTTGCTGGAAATCCAGAATGAACTGTTCCTCTTCCGCCGTGATATCTTCCAGGGTAAATGGCGGATGCTTGATAAAGTTGTTATAAGCGATCTTCAGAAAATTAAGATGGTGAAGCTGGTAACTGGTCATTGCGGATGTTCTGCCTGATTCAAAAAACATAGGCATTTTAACGTAGTTTAATTAACCCGGCATCCAAATACCTTCAATTCAGTCGTCCTTTGCTTGTTCTCGGCAAGGCATCAGTGTGCCGGAGTAGCCATTCTCCTTCTAGCACTGATAACGCTGTCCGAGGGCAAGCAAAGGGTGACCTTTCTTCTTAAAACACATTGTAGGGGCAAGCTCAAAGCTGCATCTCTGTGTTACGGCTTTTACCAATAGAATCACTATTGCTTTCAAGCCGTGCCTGGATATGCGGCTTTGAGCTTGTCCTGAATGGTAGGTATTTGGGTGTCGGGTTAATAGATGGGCGTAACCGTTGAAAAATACACGCTTAACCCCCACTAAGGATGTTCATCCATTCCTCCCTTTATAAACAGGTATTCAGATGACAACGGCTCTGGCCATAAATGATCTGCGCAAAGTCTATAACAACGGCTTTGAGGCGCTAAAAGGGATCTCTTTCGAGGTGCAGGAAGGCGACTTCTTTGCATTGCTTGGCCCGAATGGGGCGGGCAAATCAACAACACTGGGGATTGTCTCCTCGCTGGTTAATAAAACCTCCGGCTCAGTCGAGGTATTTGGTCATGATCTGGACCGCTCTCCGGCAATGGTGAAGCGTGAACTGGGTGTTGTGCCGCAGGAATTTAACTTTAACCAGTTTGAGAAAGTGCAGGATATTGTGACTACTCAGGCGGGTTACTACGGTATTCCTGCTGCGGAAGCGAAAGAGCGGGCCGAGTTCTACCTTCAGAAACTGGGGTTGTGGGATAAGCGGGACCAGACATCCCGAATGCTCTCCGGCGGTATGAAACGGCGGCTGATGATTGCCCGGGCGCTGGTGCATGAACCAAGACTGCTGATTCTTGACGAGCCTACGGCTGGTGTCGATATTGAGCTGCGTCGTTCGATGTGGGAATTCCTGCAGGAGCTGAATGAGGAAGGTACAACCATTATTCTGACAACCCACTATCTGGAAGAGGCTGAGAGTCTTTGTCGGAACATCGCCATCATCGATCATGGCACGATTGTGAAGAACACCAGCATCCGTAGTCTGTTGCAGCAGTTAAATACAGAGACTTTCATACTGGATATTGCTCCACCCCAGGAACAGCTCCCGGCACTGGATGGTTATCGTGCTGAGCTGCAGGGGGATCATACGCTGTTGGTGGATGTGGAGAAGTCGCAGGGGCTCAATTCAGTGTTCAGCCAGTTGTCCGGTGCCGGCATTGAAGTGACCAGTATGCGTAATAAGAGTAATCGCCTGGAAGAGCTGTTTGTGTCTCTGGTTGATAAGAATCTGCAGGAAAAGAAATGAGTAATCGAGAACTCTTTATCGCATTCTGGACCATCGTGGTTCGCGAGATCCGTCGCTTTACCCGAATATGGGGGCAGACTCTGCTACCGCCGGTGATCACAATGACCCTGTATTTCATTATTTTCGGTAACCTGATCGGTTCCCGGATTGGTGAGATGGGCGGTTTTGGCTATATGGAATATATCGTACCCGGGTTGATCATGATGTCGGTAATTACGAATTCCTATAGTAATGTGGTGTCATCGTTTTACAGTACTAAGTTTCAGCGTCACATCGAAGAGCTGCTGGTTTCGCCCACTCCTAACTGGGTCATTCTGCTGGGTTACGTGATCGGTGGTTCGGTCCGGGGACTGCTGGTTGGACTGATTGTTACTGTGTTGTCTCTGTTCTTCACGGATCTGAGTGTACATAACATCTGGGTAATCGGTTCAGTGGTTTTCCTGACCGCTATCCTGTTCTCCCTGGGTGGTTTTATTAACGCTATCTACGCCGACAGCTTTGATCATGTATCCATCGTGCCGACCTTTGTGCTGACACCGTTGACCTATCTTGGCGGGGTGTTCTATTCGATCAGTCTGCTGCCGGAGTTCTGGCAGGGTGTGTCCCAGCTGAACCCTATTCTGTATATGGTAAATACCTTCCGTTACGGTATTCTGGGAGTCAGCGATATCCATATCGGTTTTGCCTACAGTATGATTATCGGCGCCATTGTTATTCTGTTCAGCTACTCCATGTATCTGCTGAACACCGGAAAAGGTATCCGCCACTGAGCGGTAATGTTGTATGAAAGACGTAGAAAAGCAGCTAGAACATGCTCCACTGGGAGCCGATACCCAGTATATTAATCAGTACGATGCCTCGTTGCTCTATCCGATTGCCCGGGATATAAACTGGCAGGCGCAGGGGATTGATCGCACCGCACTGCCATTTAAAGGCGTGGATATCTGGAATGCCTACGAGGTGTCCTGGCTGAACGCTAAAGGCAAGCCCGTGGTGCGTCTTGCGGTATTTCGTATTCCGGCGGATAGCAGCCATATTATCGAGTCAAAGTCGTTCAAGCTGTATCTCAATTCTTACAACCTGACACGTTTTGATTCTGAAGCTGATGTCAGTGCCCGTATGGTTGAAGATCTTAGTCGTGCTGCTGGCGCGGAGGTTGCTGTAGAGTTGTGTCAACTTGACGCTGAAAATACCATTGAGACCTTTACCGGTGATTGTCTGGATGAGTTGGATATAGACGTTGTTGATTATAGTCCCGCGCCAGAGCGGTTAAGTGCCGGTGGTGATAGGGTCACAGAGTCGCTTTATAGTCATTTGTTGAAATCCAATTGTCCGGTCACGGGTCAGCCAGACTGGGCCAGTATCCGGATTGAGTACTCCGGTGCTGCAATTGATCGTGCCGGCTTGCTGCAATATCTGATCTCTTACCGTGAGCATGGAGACTTTCACGAGCAATGTGTTGAGTCGATCTTCATGGATATCTGGCAGCGTTGCCAACCAGAAGCGCTGACAGTTTATGCTCGCTATCTGCGTCGGGGCGGCTTGGACATTAATCCTTACCGCAGCAGCCACGCATCACAGCCTGATAACGTGCGTCTGAGTCGCCAGTAACAGAAGGAGAGTAAGAAAATGGATGCTTTGGAAAACCTGCATCAACGGGTATCCCTGCCGATGCTGGAAGAGCCGGCGCCTTCGGCCGGGCAGCTGGAGAATCTTTACCGTGCGGCTCTGAGAGCGCCGGATCACGGGGCAATGAAACCCTGGCGTTTTCTGAATGTGCAGGGTGAAGCGCGCAATAAACTGGGTGAACTGTTTGCTCAGGCGGCGATGAAACAGGCTGAAGCTAAGCAGGAAACGCTGTCAGAAGAGCAGTTGAATAAGTTCCGCAATATGCCTCTGCGGGCACCGCTGGTGGTTGTCGCAATCGCCTGTACCCGGGAGCATCCGAAAGTACCTCATTCCGAGCAGTTGATCTCAGCCGGCTGTGCCGTACAGAATATGCTGCTTGCTGCACATGCTCAGGGCATCGGTGGTATGTGGCGGACCGGTGATATGGCCTATAACACTGATGTAATGGCTGGGCTGGAGCTGTCGGAGGGCGAGGAGATTGTCGGTTATCTCTATCTTGGAACGCCTGTCAGAAGTCGCAAAGTACCCCAGCTGGATGTTGAAAAATTTGTCAGTGACTGGAGCTGAGTCAGGTCTGCAATAGTCGAACAGGGAGCATGAAATGAGTGATTATCAACATACTGCGGATGAATTTCTGATCTGGTTGAAGAGTCAGATTCCCCTGATCAATCACATGGGTTTTGGTGATCTTGTTTATGACGGCCAGTCATTGCAGATGCCTGCTGAGTTAGCTCCGAATGTAAACGATAAAGGGACAGGTTTTGGTGGTTCACTTTCGACTGTCGCGACACTGTGTGGCTGGGCGATGGTAACCCTCTATCTCAGAGAGCAGGGCTACGATTGTGACGTCATGATTCGTGATAGCCAGCTGCAGTATCTGGCGCCGGTGACCGGTGATTTTGCGGCGGTAACCGTGCTGCCGGAGCAGAGTGAGCTGGATAGTTTCCTTGAGTTTATGGTTGGGAAAGGTCGCGCAAGACTGAACCTGAAGGTGGAAATCCGGCAGGGAGATAAGGTTGCAATGACCCTGTCAGGGGCTTATGTGGCAATTAACCGGAATCCGGTTCAGGGCTGACCACCGGTTTCTGTTGGTAGATTCTGCTTCCACCAGGCCAGCATTCCGCCCTGAAGCTCATAGCAGGGAATGCCTGCCCGTTTGAATTTTCTGACTGCAGGTTTACTGCGGTGTGCAGACAAACATATACAGATAATGGGCTTGCCGCACTTCATGCTGTTAGCGCATTTCTGTGTCAACCGATGTAGCGGGATGGATATAGCGCCCGGTATATGGCTTTTGTTGAATTCAGGCTGAGTGCGGACGTCAACAAGACAAAACTCACTCAGATTTTTATTCAGCTGCTGTGGTGACATCTCCGGTACCTGTCCGAAAGGCAGCCACCCTAGCCAGGCAGGGATATTCATGGGCGAACGTAGATATAGCCTTTCTGCTGCAGATCGACGATGGCTGGCAGGCCTGCCTGAACCATGTCTCCGGGTTCCACTTCGTAAAGGTCTTCGGTGGTAATGTTATAGCCATTCAGAGTGTTGCCGCACACCAGAAACTGCACACCGCTTAAACGCAATGAATCGAGCTGAATCTGTTTGGCTTCATCTTCTACCGCATCGATCAGAAACTCAATCGCTTTACCATGCATCATCACCTTGATGTTGATCCGTTCTTCTCCAACAGCTTCGATGTGATTAGTCACGTTGGTAAAGGTTTCACTGATGCGTCCCTTTTCATGGTAATTGACGTGGTAAACCACTTTCTGCTCCGGATACTGCTCAGCAGCAAATAGCATAGGGCTGAAAACTAAAGCCAGTAGTGCAACACGGATCTGTTTCATAAATTTCACTTTTCTGCAGGCGTAAAAAAACCGATACCAGCAGTATAGGTGATTGCCGGTATCGGTTTATATTAGACTTTACTGTTGTACTTTCATCTGCTTCTTGCCAGAGATAGTCACTTCTACACGGCGGTTTTCAGCCAGGCAGCTTTTCAGAGATGCGCCACCGCTGGTGCACTCTTTAACCGGGTTAGCTTCACCGTAGTGGTGAGTAGCGATCTTAGCAGTATCGATACCGGCTTCAGCCAGTGCTGCATCTACCGCTTCTACGCGACGCTGGGACAGGGCATCGTTGTATGCGTTGCTACCGATGCGATCGGTGTAACCTTTCAGCTCGATACCGTCCAGCTGAGACAGAGAGCCAACGTAGTTAACGATCTTGCTTACGCTGTCAACGTTGCTGCTATCGAAGTCGAAGTAGACGATGTGCTTTTCTTCAGCGTCAACCATTACCATTTTCGGGGCCGGTGCTGGCGCCGGAGCAGGTGCTGGGGCTGGTGCCGGAGCTGGAGCTGGAGCTTCAGCGCCACACTCTACAGTACGGTCTTCTTCATGATGGTAGCCGTGCTGCCAGCATTCACCGTAGCTGGTTTTCCAGACAGTATCTGTGGAGTTAGTCGCGTAGCCTTCGTGGTTCGGGTGAGCCTGAACAGACGCTGTAATTCCCATGGTCATAGCCAGTGCAGCTGTCAGTGCGAGTTTCTTCATCGTTTATATCCTTATCTAGTTATGAGTGATGCATCAATCTGTAACTATTTATAGCAGAAGAACCTGAACACAGGGTGTACAGGGCTTCTTTTCCCCCCTGGGAATCACATACAGATGTATCTTTTTTATGGTAAAACTTTTTTATAGGGTTTGACTACCACGCGCTCATAAACACCTGCAGTAATATACGGATCTTCATCTGCCCATTGCTGTGCCTGTTCCAGTGAATCAAATTCCGCCACAACCAGGCTGCCGGTAAATCCAGCGGGGCCAGGATCTTCACTGTCAATTGCCGGATGCGGACCTGCGATCAGGAGGCGACCCTGGTCGCGCAAGGCTTCCAGTCGTGCCAGGTGGTCCGGGCGGGCCTGCATACGCAGTTCAAGAGTACCGGGCTTATCTTCGCTGATAATCGCGTAAAACATAGATGAATCCTTAATTGTTGCTGTTTTCTTCGCTGGTTTCCGGCTCCATATGTTTGGAGATATAGAAACCCTGCAATAAGATAAATATCAGTGTCAGACCTAGCATGCCAAACAGTTTAAAGTTAACCCAGGTCTCTTCACTCATGGTGTATGCGACGAACAGGTTTACTGCACCCAGGATGATGTAAAACACTACCCAGGCATAATTTAATTGTTTCCAGGCGTTAGCGGGCATTTCGATGGTACCGCCCATCAGTCTCTGAATAATGGTTTTTTCACCAATAAACTGGCTACCCAGAAAAGCAGCTGCAAACAACCAGGTCACGACCGTGGGTTTCCACTGAATGAATGTTTTGTCCTGAAACAGGATAGTGGCACCGCCGAGTACGACCACCAGGCCCAGTGTCACCAGTTGGATCATCTCTACTTTATGGGTTTTGATCCAGGTGTAGAGCATTTGCAGAAGTGTTGCCGGGATCAGGATCGCGGTAGCGAGAATAATATCGTCAGTGCTTTTATAGACAATAAAGAAGATAATTACAGGTAGGAAGTCCAGCAGTAGTTTCATAGCAACACAATTCCGAATAAAAAGTGTTTTTGATTATAGAGTGAGGCGCATGAGTTATAAACCCGAATCGAGTGCTGGTATTGTTGTCAGTGATCTGCACTGTCACTCATTCTGTTCTGATGGGGAGCTTTCGCCCACAGAACTGGTTCAGATGGCTGTGGATAAAGGTATTGAGGTGCTTTCAATTACGGATCATGACACCGTTTCGGGGATTTCAGAGGCACGCCGGGCAGCATCAGAAAGCCAGATAGGTTTTGTTCCCGGTACTGAGCTGACTTGCTTCTGGGGGCGACGGGTGGTCCACATTGTCGGGCTGGGGTTTGATGAAAATAATCCGGATTTGCTGGATTATCTGGCTCACCTGAAAAAACTCAGAAATCAGAGAGCAGAGCTTATCAGTCGCAGATTGGTAAAAGCGGGATTGCCGGACGTGTTGGAGAGGGCGGCTGAGCTGGCCGGTTCAGGTCAGGTTGGCAGGCCGCATTTCGCTCAGGCGCTGGTTGAATCCGGTGCGGTTAGTAATGAGGTACAGGCGTTTAATCGTTATCTCGGCGCTGGAAAAACCGGTGATGTAAAAGTTGAATGGCCAGATATGGCTGAAGGTATTTCTGTTTTAAAGGCGGCCGGAGGTGTTGCTGTACTGGCTCATCCGACAAAATATAATCTGACTTTTACAAAAATCAGGCTTTTAGTTGATGCATTCTGCGAAGCCGGGGGAAGTGCAATTGAAGTCAGTTATCCAGGTGTTGAGTCCGGGCATATTCTGCAGCTGGATCGATTGGCCAGCAAACATAATTTAATGGTGTCTGCCGGCAGTGATTTTCATAAACAGAAATTTCACTGGACTGCGTTGGGAAAATACCCTCCTTTTAGTAGTGAAAATAAACATGTACTGACCAGATTACTTTAGCTTCCTCATCTGATTCAGTAAAATAGCCTTGAATTAACTTTAAATCAGGATCGATTGTGAGCCAGTTTTTTCAGATTCACCCGGAAAATCCACAGCAGCGCCTCATTAATCAGGCGGTGGAAATTATCAATAAGGGCGGTGTTATCGTCTATCCTACCGACTGCGCATACGCGCTGGGTTGCCATCTGGGGGATAAATCCGCGCTCGAGAAAATCAAGCGAATCCGTAAGCTTGACGATAAGCACAATTTCACCCTGGTGTGCCGTGATCTGTCTGAAATCGGTACTTATGCCAAGGTAAATAACAGTGATTATCGCTTGTTAAAATCTCATACCCCCGGCGCTTATACATTTATTCTGAATGCGACGACAGAAGTGCCGCGACGTTTATTACACCCTAAAAGGCGTACCATCGGTTTACGTATTCCTGAAAATACTATTGCCCTGCATCTGATGGAGGCATTAGGTGAGCCGATTATGAGTACCTCACTTATTATGCCGGGTGAAGATTTGCCACTGACAGATCCTTATGAAATTCGTGATTTGTTGCAGCACGATGTGGATCTGGTTATTGATGGCGGATATTGTGGAATGGAAGCGACCTCAGTAATTAGTCTGGTAAATGATGTGCCGGAAATTGTGCGTGAAGGTGCTGGAGATGTATCCGATTTCAATTAAATCGAATACAGAAAATAATATACTGTTGAAAAAATACAGTTGTTAAATAATAATTTGGCCAGTTCCCTAAAAAATAATCATTTATTGGTGATTCCTAATGACCGATTTCGTAAAACTGCTGACTCGAAAAAATTCTCTGCGTAAACAGTGCCAGGCTTTATCGTCTGATGATATTGAAAAAGCAATTGCTGACCTGAACGAAATTCTTGAAGAAAAGCGTGAGCAGGAAGAAGCGGCGAAAGCTGTTGAGCAGGAGCGTCTGGATAAGATTGATGCCGTTAAGAAAATGATGCTGGAAGCCGGTATCAGCATGAATGATCTAGAAGGTATGATCGACGCGCCAGTAAAGAAAAAGGTTGAGCCGAAGTATCAGGTTACTGATGAAAGTGGTGAGGTACACCAGTGGTCTGGTCGTGGTCGTACTCCCGCAGCTTTCCAGTCGCACTTTGATAAAGGCTTCAGTAAAGAAGATTGCTTAATTAAATAAGCCTTTTGCCTTACAATAAAAAAGCTCTTCAGTGAAATGCTGAAGGGCTTTTTTATTTTCTGTTTTTTACTTAAGCAAATGTAAGAGGATGCGTCGATGAGTGACGAGAAGTTACAGAAAGTTCTGGCGCGTTCCGGTTTGGGTTCACGTCGTGAGATGGAACGTTGGATAGAAGCTGGCCGTATCAGTGTGAACGGTCAGGTTGCAACGCTCGGCGACCGGATCTCCAAACGGGACGAGGTTGAAGTAGATGGCCGGGCTAGCAAGATGGTGTTCGATAATGACAGCGAACGCCGCGTGCTGATTTACAACAAGCCGCTGGGTGAGGTATCGACCCGCCATGATCCGGAAGGACGTGCTACGGTGTTTGATCACCTTCCTCCCCTGAAGCAGGGGCGCTGGATCGCGGTAGGTCGACTGGATATCAATACCTCCGGTCTACTGCTGTTTACCACTGATGGTGAGCTGGCGAACAACCTGATGCATCCGTCCGCAAACATCGACCGGGAATACGCTGTACGGATTCTGGGTGATGTTGATGATGCCATGATAGAGCGTCTTAAAGCCGGTGTGTTGCTGGATGATGGCATGGCGCGTTTTACCGATGTGCAGTACTTTGATGGTGAAGGCGCTAACAAATGGTACCACGTGGTGGTGATGGAAGGTCGTAACCGTGAGGTTCGTCGTCTGTGGGAATCTCAGGACGTTCAGGTTAGCCGTCTGAAGCGGGTGCGCTACGGGCCGTTCTTTATGCCAAGTGAAGTCAAAGCCGGTACCTGGAAAGAGCTGGATCAGAAAGAGATTAACATGCTGTCCAACATGCTTGGCATGAAGAAGAAGCGTAACAAATCTCTGACAGTGAAAGAGAAGGCGCAGGCGGAGCGTCGTGCCAAGCGTCAGCGGCCACGTCGCGAAGTAGGGCCAAAACGCTCCGAGAGTTGATGCTTACCCCAGTTACAAAAAAAACGCAGCCTTGAGCTGCGTTTTTTATTGTCAGCCTAAAACCACCTCCTATGGAGGTGGTGATCGTTTACTCGAGGCTATGCCTGAAGAGTGCTCATGCTAAATACAACGTTCGTTTTTTGCCGAAATCGAATGGAGTAAATAGCATGAGTAGATATGA
>JAOXSA010000519.1 GCA_025800245.1 Amphritea sp.
CCTTTTGTTCTAGCGTTTGGGCCAGTGCCCTTTGGCGCGGATCTGACTAGAGGACTGCGCTGCCATGGGAATATTCATAAAGCACCAGCGTGGCGGCACCATATACGGGAGCGTATGTGATTGCTGTGGGGCTAAGCGGGCGGCACGATATAGCCGAGCTGCTTTGGAACAGCGCGCTGCCAGCCTGTCGCCGGGGCGGGCCAGGACGGCGACGGGTACACGGGCCATGATGTCCTGCCAGTCACGCCAGAGATGAAATTGAGCCAGATTGTCAGCCCCCATCAGCCAGACAAACCGTACTCCCGGATAGAGCATTTGCAAACGCGCCAGCGTTTCCGCAGTGTAACGGGTGCCCAGTTGTGTTTCGAGTGCTGTCAGCACAATACGCGGGTGATCTACCACTTTCTTAGCGTGTTCAATGCGTTGCTCTACGCTGGCGGGGCCTTTGGTCTTGAGGGGGTTTCCCGGACTCATCAGCCACCATACCTGCTGCAAACCAAAGCGTTTCATCGCCTCCCGGCTGATATGCGCGTGCCCTTCATGTGCAGGATCGAACGATCCCCCCAACAATCCGATGACCTGACCAGAACGGGCATATGGCAGAGTATTGCGCATGAGATCTGCATCGTGAAACCGATCGACTCTGTCAATTGTAAACAGGCGTAAACTTTACCGATTTCAGCCATTTGCAAGATCTGACGGCGGGATGTGTGGGGACTGTGCTTGACTAGGTGATTTTAGTTAATAAAAGTTAACTAAATTGAGATCCAATCGCAGGAACACTTTATGC
>JAOXSA010000306.1 GCA_025800245.1 Amphritea sp.
CAAGCGGCGGTCCGGATACAGGATAGAAGAACATATGATCAGAGTTGCAGTAACCGGCGCTGCCGGACGGATGGGTAAAACCAATATTGAAGCGCTTCATGCCGCTGACGGTGTAGAGCTGGGTGCGGCTATTGTGGAGCCGGATAGCAGTCTGATCGGTGCGGACGCTGGCGAAGTCGCTGGTGTTGGCAAGCTGGGTGTCAGCATTGTCGGTTCTTTGCAGGAAGTGCTGAACGACTTTGATGTACTGATCGACTTCACTGCGCCGCAGGCGACGCTGGCGAATCTGGCGGTGTGTGCTGAAGCAGGCAAAGGTATGGTGATTGGTACTACCGGTCTTACCCCTGAAGAGCGTGAGCAACTGAACAGCTTCGGTGCGAAGATGCCGTTGGTGTTCGCATCCAATATGAGTGTGGGTGTGAACCTGTGCTTCAAACTGCTGGCGGAAGCGGCGAAGGCGCTGGGCGATGACTACGATGTCGAGATTATCGAAGCCCATCACCACCATAAAGTGGATTCGCCTTCCGGTACTGCCCTGAGCATGGGTGAAGCGGTCGCCGGTGCACTGGGTCGTGATTTGCAGGAATGTGCAGTGTATGGCCGTGAAGGTCAGGTGGGTGCACGTACTAAAACAGAGATCGGTTTCGCCACCGTGCGTGCCGGTGATGTGGTCGGTGATCACACTGTGCTGTTTGCTACCGAAGGTGAGCGTATTGAGATTACCCACAAGGCAAGCTCCCGTATGACCTTTGCCAAAGGTGCTGTGCGAGCGTCTAAATGGCTGGCTGGTAAGGACAACGGTGTCTATGACATGCAGGATGTACTGAGCCTGCGCGACTGATCCTGAGTTGTTTTCGACGCCTGGCTGGATAGCGGCTGAGGTGGTGACTTATAAAAATCCGATGTTGGTAACAGCATCGGATTTTTTATGCCTGATTTCTCTTATCAGAATTGTGGGGCCGGTTAGTAATGAGGTACGGTCTCGTAGTGAAAGTAATCTTAATTGGCACGAGTCGCGTCTCACTATACTCAGTATCAGGTGTTTGTAAGAGGGATCGAAAATTGTCGCCGCAGGATGCGCCTCCTACAGTTCTTCCCTTGTAGCGAGGGCCTTCCAGGCCCGATGTCTGTCAGTCTTGTTAATCTGTCTATTGCACTGAATCGGCAGTGTTATTCTTCCTGAAAATACTATCGAAGCCCCCGATTTTTGATTCTGAGACCTGCTTTTTTTGTGGATTCGACATTTATCACCGGTGACTGGCGAAGCACTGTTTTTTGTCATTAAATAGGCCTTGAACAAGCATGGCACCCAGTTTGGGATGCGATCTGAGCGCCTGAGCCGGTTAACTGATCTATAGTTAACTGGATGCATAGATCAGTCGTGACGATATAGTTATCTGGAGTAAAGATATGTCTGCCGAAAAATTTCAGACTCTCAAGGAAATGGGCTTCGAAAACCCGCATGATATTCAGCGTTTCACTACCCGTACCGAGAATGATATCGACGTTCTGAAGGTCTATCTGCATCGTCATCAGGGCGAGTGGATGGCCAAGAGCAAGAAGTTTAAGTTCAAGCGTAAGCACACCAATGTCTCGGTCGACAGCGGGCTGATGCCTTATCGGGCAAGTACAGAGCCATCCCCTTACTATCTGCGGGCGATCTCTGAGCTGGAGCAGTTGGTGGCGGAAGATCAGTCCACCAAGGATAAGAAGCAGCTACTGCTGGAAGAGATCGATCATCTGGAGAAAGTGGTCGCGCGTAAAGTGGAAGACCTGCGTCGTCAGATTGAAGATCTGTAAATTCGATCTGATCATTAATATTGTGCAACGGCTGACCGGGTAACCTGTCAGCCGTTTTTATTGCTGGAGGATGTGTATGTATAAGCTGGCCTTTTTTGTTCCTGAGGAGAATCTTGAGGCGGTTAAGCAGGCGTTGTTTGCGACCGGAGCCGGACGTATCGGTGACTATGACAGCTGCTGTTGGCAGGTATTGGGGCAAGGGCAGTTCCGGCCGCTGGCGGGCAGTGATCCGCACATTGGTTCACAGGGCGTTGTCGAAGTGCTCCCTGAGTGGCGGGTTGAGCTGGTATGCAGCGATGAACTGATCAGGAATGCCGTGGCGGCACTGAAACAGGCGCATCCTTATAAAGAGGTCGCCTACGATGCCTGGCGACTGGAGGATATCTGAGTCACAGCTGTGGTTAAATTTTCTTGTATATAAAAATTTTGCGGTTGTGCACAGTATCTGTGAATAAGGTTGTGAGTTAGTTTTGTGTAACCTGCTTGAATTTTTGTTAAGTAATTGATTTATAGGTTTTTTATATTGTTGTTCTGTTTTCGAACAGTGCGGGTGGAAAGTTGTTTTTACACTCGCGAGATAACCACAAAATCTGTGCATAACTCTGTGGAATGTGTCTGGGTATAACTGGGGTAAGCGATGCCAGCCCCGTGGTTACTGGGCTGGCCTGTTTTGTTGCTTTTCCGTTCAGTTAATAGCCCCGACACTGGTAAGAAAACCGGTCAGTCCTGTGAGTACAATCTGGGAAGCCATTGCGGCAAGGATAAGTCCTGCGACCTTACTGAGAATGTTCAGACCGGTATTGCCCAGCAGTCGTTCCAGCCAGTTTGCTGCGTGGAGCAGGATTAGCAATGCCAGCAGGGCGAGAAACATACCCGCCAGACCAAAGATCAGATCAACACCCTGCAGTTCTGAACCGTATACCAGGATGGCACCGATGGTGGCCGGACCGATGATGGTGGGGATGGCCAGTGGTACCACGGAGCTGTCTTCGCGCGGAGCATCAGGAAGCTGAGCATTGGTACGGATCCCCTCTTTAACCAGGCTGATGGCCGACAGGAATAGCAGGATGCCGGCACCCACTCTGAAGGAATCGATAGTGATCCCGAGCACTTCGAACAGAGTATTACCAAAGAAGAACAGCACAAGGGCAGTGCAGCCAGCGGCCAGTACCGCTTTGTTAGCAGTGGTGCGGCGCTCTGCCGGTGTTTCGTTCCGGGTCAGTGCCAGAAACATCGACACCACAAAGAAAGGCGCAAACAGGAAGAAGAATTTGATCCAGGTGGAGATCAGCAGGGTCATCTGATTTATCTCATTACAGTTCAGTGCCGGATAGGCATGGGAATAAAAAAACGGCCTTGTGGGCCGCTTTTACTGATCAATATTTTACCACTGTCGATCCGGTGGCAGAATCCCCGGACGGAGTTATTCTTTGGGTGGTGCTTCGATATAGGTGCCCGGTGGCGCGTTCAGATCTACATGCCGGGTTGGATACTTACCGGTTTTTCTGTCAGCAAAATAGAACTTTAAGGCGTTACGGATGGTCTGAAAGGCCAGATCATCCCAGGGGATCTCATCTTCACTGAACAGGCCAACGTCGGTGGTTTCATCGCCAGCGCTGAAGTTCAGGTCGTCGAGATCTGCTTTGTAGATCATCTGAACCTGGCTCACCGGTACCAGCGAGGTCACGGTGTACAGTTCAAGATTACTGACTCTGGCGTTGGCTTCTTCGCGGGTTTCACGCATCGCGGCATCGCGGGTGGATTCGCCATTTTCCATAAAGCCGGCGGGCAGGGTCCAGTAACCGTTGCGGGGTTCGATAGCGCGTTTACACAACAGTACCTTATCTTCATAGACGGGCAGGCAGCCGGCGACGATTTTCGGGTTCTGATAATGAATGAAGTCACAGGCGGTACAGATATGGCGCGGACGGTTGTCTCCGGCCGGAATCTCAAATCTGACGCTGGCGCCACACTGGCTGCAGTAGTTCATAAGCTGTCGTTCAACGCTAAACTGTATCGGAGACCTGATAGTACTATCTTTAATTGTTCTGCTCACTGGCTTGCAGTGCAAAGGTCGCAAAGGGAACAATTTAAGTGTTAGCAGACAGCCCGATACAAAAGTTATGATAGATCGGTAATACCTACTGTAATGCAAAATGATTGATAAGCTCAAACAACGATTAAGTGGCTACGCGCCCAGAACACTGATAACCGACAGGCCTGAGGCGGGGGTGTTGATCGCCCTGACCAATGATGCCTGTGATCCCGAGGTGATTCTGACCCGTCGTGCCAGCCATCTGAACACCCATAGCGGTGAGATTGCTTTTCCCGGTGGTAAGCGTGATGCAACCGATCCCGATCTGCTGTTCACGGCGCTGCGGGAGGCGGAAGAGGAGGTGGGCCTGAAACCTTCTGAGGTGGAGGTGCTGGGCCCGCTGGGGCAGCTGATGTCCAAGCACATGCTGCAGGTAACACCCTATGTGGGCATTATTGATAAAGGGGTCGAGCTGACACCGAATCCGGATGAGCTGGACCGTATCCATCGGGTGCCGGTGAGTTTCTTTCTGCAGGATAAACGCCACCACACCGACGCGATCCGTTTTAAGGGTATGACCCATTATGTCCCCGCCTATGAATATGAAGGTGATATTATCTGGGGGCTGACCGCCTATATGCTGGTGGAACTGCTGAATGTGGGCTTTGGTGCCCGTATTCCGATGAAGGTGCGGCCAGAGCACCGCTGATTCGTAGCTGACTCTACAGAGGTGAGGGATGATATATACACTTGAGGACCGGGCGGTACAACTGCTGGGTGATGAATACTTTATTGCTGAGAATGCCACTGTGATCGGCTCTGTTGAGATTCATGACCGGGCCAGTGTCTGGTTTAATGTAGTGGTGCGCGGTGACTGCGATCTGATCTCCATTGGTGAAGGCTCCAATGTTCAGGATGGCGCGGTACTGCATACTGATCCGGGATTTGAGTTACGTATTGGTAAGGATGTCACTGTCGGTCACCAGGCGATGTTGCATGGTTGTGAGGTGGGCGATGGCTCTCTGATCGGTATTGGCGCGGTGGTACTGAACGGTGCCAGAATTGGTCGGGGCTGCCTGATCGGCGCTAATGCACTGGTACCGGAAGGGATGGAAATTCCGGACGGATCTCTGGTGGTTGGTTCGCCTGCTAAGATTAAACGTCAGCTCAGTGAAGAGCAGCAACAGGGTCTGCTGGAAAATGCCCGCCATTATGTTGAAAATATGCGCCGCTACCGCGGTGGCCTGAAACCACAACTATAACGAGCTGAAGATAGATGAATGTAAATACCATGGCGCCAGTGCGCTCCCCCTGTACCGGTGTCTGTGCCCTGGATGAACAGGATGTCTGTATTGCCTGCCGTCGTACTGCTACTGAGATTGGTGAGTGGGGTGTGCTGGATAACGAGCAGCGTCTGGCGGTGTATGACCGGATTGCCGAGCGTCTGCGGGCTGAAAAGCTGGCTCGCGAGCAGGCCCAATCGGACGCTGAGTAGTCTGCCAGCAGAGCAGAGGTGATCTATGAAAGTGATGATTGATCTGTGTGTGGTTCCGATCGGTGTCGGGACCTCTGTTTCAGAACATGTTGCTGCCTGTCAGCGAGTGTTTCAGGAAGCGGGTCTGAAGCATCAGATGCACAGTTACGGCACCAATATTGAAGGTGACTGGGATGACGTGTTTGCAGCGGTCAAACGCTGTCATGAGGTTGTGCATGGTATGGGTGCTGCCAGAATCAGCAGCAGTATGCGTATCGGTACCCGTACTGATCGCGATCAGAGCATGGAGGATAAGATCGCCAGCGTCGAGCAGAAACTGGAAGAGGAGTGATTACTCCTCTTCGTCCTCTTCAGTCGGGCGGTCCAGCTCGCGAATCCGCACCGTCTTGATCAGGTTGTCGCTGATCAGCAGTGTTTCCAGGCGGTAGTAGCCGACCTCAATACAGACGTTAGCATCCGGAATCGATTCCAGTAGCTCGGTCACCATGCCGTTGATGGTTTTCGGGCCGTCGGTCGGCAGATCCCAGTCCAGCGACTTGTTCACATCCCGGATGTTGGCGGTGCCATCAATGAAGTAGCTACCGTCATCCTGTGGATGCACATCCTGATTCTCTTCTTTGTTTCCGGTCGACAGCTCGCCCACGATCTCTTCGAGAATGTCCTCCAGAGTGATAATCCCCTGGATGTCACCATACTCATCAACGACCAGGGCAATGCGGCGGCTCTCTTTCTGGAAGTTCAGTAGTTGAGTCTGCAGCGGTGTGCTTTCCGGTACAAAATAGGGTTCATGGATAACCTGCAGGATCGCCGGTTTGGTTACCGCATCCTGTTGAAACAGCTGCGCCAGATTACGCATATGCAGGATACCGACAACCTTGTTCAGTTCGCCCCGGTAAACCGGCAGGCGCGTGTGCTGAGTCGTACTCAGCTGTTCAATGATGACATCCAGTTCATCATCCAGATCGATACCCTGAACCTCATTACGCGGAATCATGACATCGTTGACGGTGACATCATCCAGTTCCAGTACACCCAGTAGCATTGACTGGTTACGCTGCTTGAGGACGGCACCTGATTCGTTTACCAGGGTACGCAGCTCTTCGGTGCTCAGGTGGTGGTGATTCCCTTCGGTTACTTTAATACCCAGCAGCTTCAATAGGCCATTGGTAATAAAGTTAACAATCCAGACCAGAGGATAAAGCAGCTTCAGCAAGGGCTGTAGCAGGTACGCGGCCGGGAAGGCGATCTTATCAGGATGCAGTGCTGCGACGGTTTTAGGCGTCACCTCAGCGAAAATCAGGATCACCAGCGTCAGCAGTGCAGTCGCAATGGCGATACCGGCTTCTCCCCATAGCTCAACAGCGATGATGGTGGCGATCGCTGAAGCAAGGATGTTGACGAAGTTGTTGCCGATCAGGATAACGCCGATCAGGCGGTCCGGCCGTTGCAGCAGTTTGCTGGCTTTGATCGCGGCCTTATGATTGTTCTTTACCATATGCCGGAGGCGATACCGGTTAAGCGACATCATGCCGGTCTCAGAGCTGGAAAAGAATGCGGAACAGAAAATCAGAAATAGGAGCAGTCCCAACAGGGACCCTATCGATGCGTCTTCCAAGACGGTAAACCTATAAAAATAGTTGGAACGCCATTGTCGGGTCTCCCCGAAAACCTGTCAAGCAGTGGGTCGTTTCCGGATATAAGCCGATAGTCGATCAGACCAGCAGTTCCAGTACAAACTTACTGCCAAAGAAGGACAGCATCAGGACGATAAAGCCGCCGACCGTCCAGCGGATTGCTTTGTGGCTGCGCCAGCCAAGGAAGTGACGGCCGATCAGTAGAATGGCGTACAGCAGCCAGGCCAGAATGGAGAGAACCGTTTTGTGCAGCAGTTGCTGAGCAAACAGATCTTCAAATACCAGTGCGCCACTGACCAGGGACAGGGTCAGCAGAATCAGGCCGGTCCAGATCATTTCGAACAACAGCGTTTCCATGGTCTGCAGCGGCGGTAAAGAGCGCAGCAAGCCACGGGTCTTATGGTGCTTTAACTGGTAATCCTGTTTTGCCAGCAGGACCGCCTGGAATGCCGCCAGGGTGAAGATGCTGTAGGCCAGAATAGAGATCAGGATGTGCGCGACCAGGCCGGTGTCATAGTGCTTGGCCGGGCTGGTATCGATGCCGGTCAGAGTAGCGCCCAGAGCGATGGCTGCCAGCGGAAATGCG
>JAOXSA010000327.1 GCA_025800245.1 Amphritea sp.
AGATTATCTGACGTCCTCTGGGCAAGGCCGGTGAGATAGTCGAGTACAATATCTACGCCTGCCATACCAACCACTTCCCCTTTAACAGTTACCGGGGCAGTGATCGAAGTTCCCACAACCGTTTTACCCTGTAGCTCCCAAGTATAAGGCTCTGTTAAACAAGTTTTTTTCGTCTGGATAGGACATAAATACCATGCATCACTACTGTAAGACCCCGACTCTCCAGAGGCCGGAATGCCAAGTGGACGCAGCGCCATACTGCCATCAGCGGCACGTGACCAGTAAGGAGCAAACTGGCCAGATTCATGGGTATGATCCGCTTGGCCGGCGAACAAGCTGTCAGAGCCGTCCACTTTATTTGGCAGCCACGCGATGTAGGTGCCAGCCACACTCTGGTTCTTCGCCAGAATATCGCCCGTTAAGTCTGAGATATCAGCGCGGCTGACGCTTTGCGTTAATCCACGCTCAATAAAGCTCTCCATCACTTGCTTTAGACTCAGCGCAACATCCGTGCTGTTCACCATCTCCTGAGCGATGCTATTTGCCTCTGCCCGCGCGACTGCAGACAGCTCCGCAGTCACATTAGATGTTAGCCGTTCCGTGGCCTGCGTTATTACTTCTTCATTAAGCTGG
>JAOXSA010000356.1 GCA_025800245.1 Amphritea sp.
CTCCATCATTGCAAAAGGGTGATGTTCAAAAATTTTCGGGTGTGCTGCTTTGATAAAGCCGTTGTGGAGGTTGAAACGGTTGTTCAGCGGTTCGATCGTCTGCTCTTCTTCACGGCGCAGAATGACTTCATCGAAGTACTGCAGCAGCATGTTGTTGAACTCAGACATCGCTTTCGCGACCCGGTAATATTTGATCATGAACTGCTCGACCGCCAGTGCTTCGCTACTGTCGGTGTAACCGAAGAACTCAGCCAGGGTGCGCTGATGGTCAAATAGCAAACGGTCTTCGCGGCGTTTGCAGAGCATATGCATCGCGTAGCGAACCGTCCAGAGATAGAGTTCGCCTTTGTTGAGCGTGTCGAGTTCCTGCTCAGTCACAAATCCGTGGTCTACCAGATCGCGGATATAGGTTGCACCGAAATGACGCTTTGCGACCCAGCCGATGGTTTGCAGATCGCGCAAGCCTCCGGGGGAGTTTTTCAGGTTAGGCTCAAGGTTGTATTCGGTATCGTTAGTTTTGTCGTGACGGCCCTGTTGCTCGGCTACTTTAGCCAGGAAAAATTCTTTGTCGGTCCAGGCCCCTTCCGATGTCACCCGGAGATACATCTGTATGTGCAGATCCGGATTACCTGTCAGGGGGCGGGATTCAATCAGGTTGGTTGCGATGGTGATGTCGTTCATCGCCTCGGCATAGCATTCTTCAAGTGTTCTGACGCTGGAACCGATATCAAGATTGATATCCCATAGCAGTGTCAGAAAGCCGCTGATGCTGTCCTGCACTTCACGGTCTTCAATGTTGTCCAGCAGAATCAGAATGTCGACGTCAGAGTATGGATGCAGTTCGCCACGACCATAACCGCCGACAGCGATCAGTGACAGGTGCCTGTCATCCGGCCAGTCAAATAATTGCCAGGCTTGTAGCAGAAGCTGATCAATAAACCAGGCCCGACCATAGATCAGCTTGCGAATGTCTTCGCCATTCCGGAAGCGCTCATCCATGGTTTCCTGGGCGGTTTTTATCGCGGCTTTGAAAACCGGGATAGGTGATGTCGACTGTTCAAGTTCCGTTTTGAACGTTTCCGCTGAAAACAGCGATTCATCAGCAGCAAACGCGGTGTTGGACATGGAGTCGCTTCCTGTAGCTCGGATTGGATAGCTCAGATCAGAAGTTTTCTTCCTGACGTTTAGTCAGCACTTCGTAACCATCGGCGGTCACCAGCAGGGTATGTTCCCATTGAGCTGACAGCCGCTTGTCGACGGTTTCTACAGTCCATCCGTCACGTTTCAGTAGCTTAACATGGCGTTTGCCGGCATTGATCATCGGTTCGATGGTAAAGCACATGCCTTCCTGCAGTTCTACGCCAGTACCGGGCTTGCCGTAGTGAACGACCTGTGGGTCTTCATGAAAGTCTTTGCCGATACCGTGGCCGCAGTACTCCCGAACCACCGAATAGTGATTTGATTCAGCGTGCTGCTGAATAACATGGCCGATGTCGCCCAGACGTGCGCCCGGTTTGACCAGTTCCATGCCTTTGTAGAGGCATTCCAAAGTGATTTCACACAGGCGTTCTGCGTGAGGTGGTACTTTGCCAACATAGAACATTTTGCTGGTATCGCCGTGATAGCCGTCTTTAATAACGGTGATATCAACATTGATAATATCGCCGTTTTTGAGATTTTTATCGTTTGGAATACCGTGGCACACTACGTGGTTAACCGAGGTGCAGATCGATTTCGGAAACCCATGGTAGTTCAGTGGGGCCGGAATAGCGTCCTGCTCGTTGACGATATAATCGTGGCAGATCTGGTTCAGCTCATCGGTTGTTACGCCGGGTTTCACATAGGGCTCGATCATTTCCAGCACTTCTGCGGCCAGGCGGCCAGCAACGCGCATTTTTTCGATCTCTTCCGGTGTTTTGATGGTGATGCTCATATAAACCCTTAATAATGTGTGCCTTACTGGCGATCTTCAATGGTGCGATTGTAGCTAAATACAGGCATAAGGACAAAAGTGATCCACTTCAGACTTCAAAACGGGAACCGTTTATGGTATAAATCCGCGCTCGAAATTTGCGTCAGTGAACGCAGGTTTTTTTAAATCCACACATGCTACCGACACATTCCCTTGGGTGCCGCTTGCGGTTGGGGTATGGGGGGCATGGAGGTCTAACCCTGAATTTAGGAAATTAAAAAATGGCAAAAGTTACAATGCGTGACCTGCTGAAAGCAGGTGTTCACTTCGGTCACCAGACCCGTTACTGGAACCCGAAAATGGGTAAATACATTTTCGGTGCCCGTAACAAGATTCATATCATCAACCTGGAACACACCCTGCCTGCACTGAACGGTGCACTGGATGTTGTGTCTGGTATGGCTACCAACAAGAACAAGATCCTGTTCGTTGGTACTAAGCGTGCTGCGAGCAAGACGATCAAAGAAGAAGCTTCTCGCGCAGGTATGCCATACGTAAACCACCGTTGGTTGGGTGGTATGCTGACTAACTACAAGACTATCCGTCAGTCTATCCGTCGTTTCCGTGATCTGGAAGCTCAGAGCCAGGATGGTACTTTCGCTCAGCTGACCAAGAAAGAAGCACTGATGCGTCAGCGCGAGATGGAAAAGCTGGAGCGTTCTATCGGTGGTATCAAGGATATGGGCGGTCTGCCGGATGCGCTGTTTGTAGTTGACGTTGACCACGAGCGTATCGCTATTAACGAAGCTAACAAGCTGGGTATCCCTGTTATCGGTATCGTTGATACCAACAGCAACCCAGACGGTGTTGATTACGTAATCCCAGGTAACGACGATGCACTGCGTGCTATTCAGATCTACGTTAAAGCTGTAGCTGATGCATGCGCAGAAGGTGCTGAAGCGAACGCTGGTGGCAAAGGCGAGTTCGTTGAAGTTGAAGGCGACGCTGCTGCTGAGTAATCAGACTGTCAAGCGGTTTGGATAGACTATCTGTTCAGACTTGCAGGAGGGGAGCAAAGCTCCCCTTTTTTTGAATTTGAATAATCTAGATTGTTAATGGGGTAAAACCAAATGGCAAACTTCTCCGCTAAGCAGGTTAAAGAACTGCGCGATCGTACCGGTCTGGGTATGATGGAGTGTAAAAAAGCGCTGGCAGCTGCTGATGGCGACGTCGATAAGGCGATCGAAGAGCTGCGTAAAGCATCCGGCATGAAGGCCGCTAAGAAAGCTGGTCGTACCGCTGCTGAAGGTACTGTTGTTGTACAGGTTGCAGAAGATAACAGCTACGCAGTTGCAGTAGAAGTTAACTCTGAAACTGACTTTGCTGCCCGTGATGAAGGCTTTGCGGCGTTTGCTCAGACTGTTCTGGCTAAGGCATTTGCTGAAAAGCAGACTGATGTTGAAGCATTGATGGCTGGTGAGCTGACTGAAGCGCGTGATGCTCTGGTTCAGAAGATCGGTGAAAACATCGGTGTTCGTCGTGTCATGATCGTTGAAGGCGACGTTGTTGCTGCATACGTTCACGGTACCGGTACTCTGGCTGCACTGGTTTCTCTGAGCGGCGGTGACGCTGAACTGGCTAAAGACGTTGCGATGCACGTAACTGCTGTTAACCCACAAGTGGTTAGCAAAGAAGACATGCCAGAAGACGTTGTGGCAAAAGAGAAAGAGATCATCCTGGCTCAGCCTGATATGGCTAGCAAGCCTGCAGAGATTGCAGAGAAGATGGTTGTTGGCCGTATCAACAAGTTCCTGGCTGAGAACAGCCTGGTTGAGCAGCCATTCGTTAAAAACCCTGACGTTAAAGTTGGTCAGCTGGTTAAAGATGCGGGTGCGTCTGTTGCGTCTTTCGTACGCATCGAAGTAGGTGAAGGTATCGAAGTTGAAGAGAAAGACTTTGCTGCTGAAGTTGCTGAGCAGCTGAAAGGCTAAGCACTGATCCTGCGCAGGTTGCGTATCTGTTCTGGGTGCGCAACCTCTTTCTTTCTTGTTACACTGGTACGAACTCACTCTGGGTGGAGACGAAACCGATGCCGGCCTCAAATCAGCATTCCAAATATAAACGAATTCTTTTAAAACTAAGTGGCGAAGCCCTGATGGGGGAAGAAAACTTCGGTATTGATCCGAAAGTTATGAACCGGATGGCGCTGGAGATTGGTCAGTTAGTGGGTATTGGTGTCCAGGTGGGCATGGTTATCGGTGGTGGTAACCTGTTCCGTGGTGCGGCACTGAGTGCTGCAGGTCTGGATCGTGTCACCGGCGACCATATGGGTATGCTGGCGACTGTAATGAATGCGTTGGCCATGCGTGATGCGCTGGAACGCAGCAATATTGCGACCCGGGTTATGTCGGCGATTCCGATGACCGGGGTTGTTGATGATTATGACCGCCGTAATGCGGTCCGTTACCTGAATCAGGGTGACGTTGTGATTTTTTCTGCGGGTACCGGTAACCCGTTCTTTACCACAGACTCTGCAGCCTGCCTGCGCGGCATCGAGATTGATGCTGATGTGGTAATCAAAGCCACCAAAGTTGATGGTGTGTATACCGCGGATCCGATGAAGGACCCTTCTGCCAAGCGCTACACTCATCTGACGTTTGATGAGGCGATTGAAAAGCAGTTAGGTGTTATGGATCTGACCGCTATTTGCCTGACCCGGGACCACGATATGCCGGTCCGGGTGTTTAATATGAACAAACCGGGAGCACTGGCCAATCTGATTGTGGGCGGTGACGAAGGAACCGTCATTGATAACAATGAGACGGTAGGAGAGAAATATGCTGAATGAGATCGCTCAAGACGCTCAGGAGCGGATGCAGAAGAGCCTGGACGCGCTGACTACAAACCTGAAAAAAATCCGTACCGGACGTGCGCACCCAAGTATTCTTGAGACTGTGCAGGTTAGCTACTATGGCTCTGATGTACCGCTGAGCCAGGTTGCAAACATCAGTGTTGAAGATGGTCGTACCCTGTCAATCTCTCCGTGGGAAGCGAACCTGGTGCCGGATATCGAAAAAGCGATCATGAAGTCTGATCTGGGTCTTAACCCTTCGACTGCTGGTCAGGTGATCCGTGTACCAATGCCGCCGCTGACCGAAGAAACCCGAAAAGGTTATATCCGTCAGGCGCGTCAGGAAGCGGAAAACGGCCGTGTATCGGTTCGTAATATCCGTCGCGATGCTAACGGTGACATTAAAGATCTTCTGAAGGAAAAGGAGATTACTGAAGATGATGCGCGTCGTGGCGAGGATCAGATTCAGAAGCTGACAGATAAGTTTATTGCTGAAGTGGATCAGATGCTGCAGCAGAAAGAAGCGGATCTGATGGAAATCTGATAGGAAATGAACCGGCAGCCGCAAGGTTGCCGGAGTATCTGGATGTCTGAAAAATTACAGATCAGTTTGCCCGCAGGGAAGGCAGTGCCGAAGCATATTGCGATCATTATGGATGGTAATAACCGGTGGGCAAAAAAACACGGCAAAGGCTCTTTGTCTGGCCATAAGGCTGGTGTCAGCAGCGTGCGAAGTGTCGTGCAGGGATGTGCAGAGCTGGGTGTTGAAGCGTTGACACTGTTTGCCTTCAGTAGCGAGAACTGGCAGCGGCCTGAGCTTGAAGTGCGTGGCCTGATGGAGTTGTTCGCGCTGGCGCTGGATCGTGAGGTTAAAAAGCTTCACAAGCACAATATCCGCTTGCAGGTTATCGGGGATAAGTCCCGTTTCAGCAGTAATCTGCAAAAAAAGATCGCTAAAGCTGAAGCGCTGACCGCATACAATACAGGCCTGGTGGTCAATGTCTGCGCAAATTACGGCGGCAAGTGGGATATAGTTGAAGCGGCTAAGTATTTTGCTCGTGAATGCGTTGAAGGACGTCGGCACCCTGATGATCTGAATGAAGAACTGTTGGGTTCTTACATCTCTTTGTATGACCTGCCTCCGCCAGATCTCTGTATCCGTACCGCCGGTGAGCAGCGTGTCAGTAATTTTCTTATCTGGCAGATGGCCTATAGCGAATACTTTTTCAGCGACCTGCTATGGCCGGATTTTGATAAGTATGCACTGGGCGCGGCGATTCAGAGTTATCTGACCCGTGAGCGGCGCTTTGGGCGTACCAGTGAGCAACTAGAGGCAGATAATGCTTAAACAAAGAGTCTGGACTGCCCTTGTTCTTGCTCCCGTTGTCCTGGCGGGGCTGTTTTTATCCAGCTTTGAAGTGTTCAAGCTTTTTGTTGCTCTGATTGTGGCGCTGGGGGCTTGGGAGTGGAGTAATCTCTCTGGATTGAAATCCTATACCAGCCGCTTTGCTTATAGCGCTCTGGTTTGTGCGCTGATCGCGCTGGCCAACTTTGTTTCTCCTGCCGGCCAGTTTGAATTGTTTTTGTCTGTCTCTGTTCTGTTCTGGTTGCTGGCTCTGTACTGGGTTCTTAAGTTCCCATCGATCAGTGGTTGGCAGGCAGTCTGGCATCGGGGGGTGATCGGTCTGCTGGTGCTGGTTTCCAGCTGGATGGCTCTGGTTAGCATACAGCGTCATCCTGGTGGTGATGAGCTCCTGTTTATGTTGCTGTTGCTGGTCTGGGGTGCCGATATCGGTGCTTACTTTGCAGGTAAAACCTGGGGTAATAAGAAGCTGGCGCCGAATGTCAGTCCGGGCAAAACGATGGCCGGATTGTGGGGTGGACTGACGACCTGTGGTCTTATCGCCAGTGGTTTTGTTATCTATCTTGAACTTGAGCTTCTGGCCGGTGTCTATCTGTTGCTGCTGTCTGTAGTTGCGGGACTGGCGTCCGTTCTGGGAGATTTGTTCGAGAGTATGCTGAAGCGTCACCGGGGTATCAAAGATAGTAGCCACCTGCTGCCCGGACACGGTGGTGTGCTGGATCGGATCGATAGTATCGTATCTGCCGCTCCGGTATTTGTTCTTGGGGTGTATGCCCTGTCTATTGTCTGAGGCTGATTCCTGATGGAGCTTCTCAATACCATTCTGGCCATGATTGTGACCTTAGGGATTCTTATCACAATCCATGAATACGGCCATTTCTGGGTTGCTCGCCGCTGTGGAGTAAAGGTTCTGCGCTTCTCGGTTGGTTTTGGTAAACCTCTATTCTCCTGGAAAGATAAGCTGGGTACTGAATACGCAGTTGCTCTGATTCCTCTTGGCGGCTACGTCTCTATGCTGGATGAGCGCGAAGGCGATGTGCCGGAATCACAGCTGAATCAGGCATTTAATCGTAAGCCTGTGTTACAGCGTATTGCGGTGGTTGCCGCAGGTCCTTTGGTTAATCTGCTGTTTGCAGTGCTGGTTTACTGGGCTATGTTCGTAGCCGGTATCGAAAAAGTTGTACCAGTCACTGGCGAAATTGTCGGAAACAGTGTGGCAGAGCAGGCCGGTATCCAGCCAGGCTATGAGATTGTTTCTATTGCCGACAGGTCGACTCAGTCATGGGATGAAGTCAATCTGATGCTGGCGCGCTATGTCGGTGAGACCGCCGATGTACCGGTTATCGTTAAGCCGCTGGATGGTAATCTGCATCAGACTCTTGTGCTGAGGTTGCAGGACTGGTCGGTTGATCTGGAGACGCAGAGTCCTTTGATGGCTGTCGGTATTACTCCGTATAGTCCGGATTATCCTGCGGTTATCGGTCGTTTAGTAAATGATGGACGTGCCGCAGCTGCAGGGTTGAAGGTTGGCGACAGGATTGCTGCTGTCGATGGTCTGTCTATTGATGACTGGCGGGAATTTGTTGAGATTGTCCGGGGCAGCCCGGAGCAGGAACTGCAGCTTTCTGTTGAACGGAATGAGCAGATGCTGGTGCTGAGTATTGTGCCGGCAACCCGCAGACTGGAGTCCGGTGAAAATACTGGATTTATCGGAGCCGGTGTGGAAGCTGTTGAGTGGCCTGAAAGTATGGTCCGTACCATTGAATATGGTGTTCTGGAATCGATCTCAAAGGCCTTTCTTAAAACCGGGCAGATGATTACCCTGACCCTCGATTCCATCTGGAAGATGCTCGAAGGGATTCTGTCGGTAAAAAACTTGAGTGGACCGATAACCATTGCTAAAGTGGCGGGGGCTTCGGCCGCTTCCGGGGTGGAGGCTTTTGCCGGTTTTCTGGCATATCTGAGTATCAGTCTTGGAATCCTGAATTTACTGCCAATACCTGTGTTAGATGGTGGTCATCTGCTCTATTACTGCGTTGAGCTGGTGAGAGGCAAACCTGTATCTGAGCGAACTCAGATGGTTGGGTTACGGTTGGGTATGGCGGTATTGTTTACCCTGATGGGCGTCGCGATCTTTAATGACCTGATGCGGCTATTAACTTGAACGGACTATATAAGAAGTAGTACATGAAGATCAGATTCGGACTTCTCTTTTCGCTGGCGCTGATGAGCTCAACTGTGAGTGCTGAAACCTTTCAGGTGCAGGATGTCAGACTGGAAGGTCTACAACGGGTTGAACCAGGCCTGGTGCTACGTAATTTTGATGTAGATACCGGCGAAGTAGTCGATCAGGCGGATATCGCTGATGCTACCCGGCGTTTATTCCGTACCGGTTATTTTGATGATATTCGCATCGCCCGTGATGGCGATATTCTGGTCCTGAAGCTGAAAGAACGTCCTGCTGTTAGTCTGATTCGACTGGATGGCAATAAGGTTCTGGAAGATGAAGCGCTGCTGGATGGATTAAAGCAGAGTGGTTTGCGTGAAGGTGACGTTTTCAAACGCGCAACTCTGGACAAGGTGCGTCAGGATCTGCTGCGTGTTTATACCGGTATTGGGCGTTATGGTGCTGCGATTGAGGCTGAAGTTGAGCCTCTCAGCGATAATCGTGTCGCCCTGAATATTGATATTAAAGAGGGTAAAGAGGCGACTATTCAGCATATTAATATCGTCGGTAATACTGTGTTTACCGATGAAGAGCTGAAAGATAAATTCTCTCTTAAATTGCCGAGTTTCTGGAAGTTCTTCAGTGATGACGGTAAGTACGCCCGGGAAAAACTTGCCGGTGATCTGGAGCGACTGCGTTCATACTATATGGACCGGGGTTATATCAATTTCAGCATCGATTCTTCACAGGTATCTATCTCGCCGGATAAAAAACACGTATTTATTACGCTTAATGTCACTGAAGGTGAACAGTACAGCATTCGTGATGTGGGTGTTGCTGGCGACCTTGTGGTAGATGAGCAGGAGCTGCTTGATGTTATTACAGTGAAAGCCGGTGAAACCTTCTCACGGAAAGAAGTGACCGATTCTCAGGAAGCTCTGACCCGTAAGCTGGGTGATAATGGCTATCTGTTTGCTAACATCAGTCCTGTACCGGCCCTCAATGATGATAATACTGTTTCTCTGCAGTATTTTGTTGCACCGGGTAAGCGAACTTATGTACGACGCATCTCCATCAGCGGTAATACTAAGACTGCCGATGAGGTTGCGCGTCGTTCTATGTCTCAGCTGGAAGGTGGTATCGCATCGACTGCTGCGATTGAGCGTTCTAAAGAACGTATCGCTCAGACAGGCTACTTTAAGGACGTGAATGTCGAAACAGCCCCTGTGCCTGGCACTGATGATCAGGTCGATATCCAGTACACGGTGGTCGAGGATAATACCGGTAACCTCTCTGCGGCGCTTGGTTTTTCTCAGACCAGTGGTGTGATTCTGAGTGCTGAGCTGGAGCAGGATAACTTCCTGGGATCCGGTAACAGTGTCGGCATCGGTGCGACAAAGAGTGATACTATTAAAGAGCTTAAATTCAGCTATCTTGAGCCTTACTATACAGTTGATGGTGTAAGTCGTGGTTATAACTTCTTTATCCGGGAGACTGATTTTAAAGAGTCCAACGTCAGTAACTTCTCTACAGATACCATTGGTACAGGCATCAATTTCGGCTATCCGATGGATGATTATCAGCGTCTTAACTTTGGCCTGAACTTTGAAGGTACTAAGGTAAAAACTATCTCCAGCACATCCCAGGAAATCCTGGACTTTATCGCAGCGGAAGGCGATCAGTATAACAATGTACTTGCTACTATCCGCTGGACTGACAATCACCTCAATCGTCGTATTTTCCCGACTAAAGGCTACTCTCAGAGTGCCTCCCTTGAAGTGGCTGTCCCGGGTAGTGACCTGACCTATCATAAAGAACAGTATCGTATCCGCTGGTATCATCCGCTGGATGATAAGGAAGACTGGATCTGGTCTCTGCGCGGTCGGTTAGGCTATGCAGGTTCTTTGGGAAATAACGACTTCCCGTTCTTTAAACACTATTTCAGTGGTGGTTTGACAACCGTTCGTGGATTCAAGAGTAACTCTCTGGGGCCTCGTGATTCCAAAAACGATCCGTTTGGCGGCACCTTTGCGGCTGATAGCAGTGCAGAGTTGATCTTCCCGTTACCGTTTGATGACAGTAATTCTATGCGAGGGGTTGTCTTCTTTGATGCCGGTAATGTGTTTCAGACAGAGTGCCCAAGTAGAAGCTCTAATTGCAACAATGGCATTAAATTTAATGAACTAAGATACTCCACAGGCATTGGCTTCAGTTGGCTTACTCCGATCGGTCCGATATCGATCGCCTTGTCCAAGGCTTTGAATGCTAAGAGCAGCGATGATACTCGATTCTTTGAATTCGCACTTGGACGTACATTCTGATTTTTATCTACAGGGTCTGTAATCAGCCTGCTAAGGAGAGACTATGAAAATGCTAAAAGCTGCAGTCATTGCAGTCGGAGTTCTGTTAAGTACTTGCGCTGCTGCTGAGAAGGTAGCGACGCTGAGTGTTCAGCAAGCGCTGATGTCCAGTAAGGCTGCTGAGGAATTCCGGGCTAAGCTTGCTGAGGAATTCAGTGGTGAACAAAAGCGTCTTGTTGAGCTGGAAGGCATTGCGAAGAAACTCCAGGAAGATATGCGCAAAGGGCAGTCTACACAGTCTAAAGAGGTCACTGATCAGCAACGGGTACAGTTTCAGAAAGCCTTTGGTGAATATCAGCGTCTGGGGCAAGAGTTGCAGCAGAAACAGCGTCAGCGAGAGCAGGCTTTCCTTCAACAGATGCGTCCGAAACTGGATAAAGTTATTCGCGGCCTGATTGAAGGTGAAGGGTACGATATGGTGGTGAACAAACAGGCGACAATTTACGTTAAGCCAGAGCTGGATATCACCGCAAAAGTTGTTGAATTGCTGAATAAACAATAAAACTATGATGCAGAGCTATACCGCTGCAGAGCTGGCTACGATTCTTGATGCGCAACTGGAAGGTAATCCGGAAGCTCGTATTGAGGGAATAGCGACGCTTGAAAATGCAGGGGCTGAGCACCTCGCATTTCTTCACAGTGGCAGATACCAGAGCCAGTTAAAGAGCTGTAAAGCCGGGGCAGTTCTGGTGAAAGAAGAGTTTGCAGCAGAGGTATCTGGTACAGCGCTGATTGTTGCTGATCCTTATCTTGCCTATGCCGCAGCGTCAGTCCTGTTTGACCGGGCATTAGAATCGAAGCCGGGAATCGGGCCTGGCGCTGTTATTGATAGCACCGCAACTGTTGCGCGGTCGGCTGTTGTCGGTGCGAATGCTGTTATTGGCAGCAATACAGTGGTCGCTGACGGTGTCAGGATAGGTGCTAACACCGTTATAGGCAATAACTGTATGGTTGGTGAAAAAACCCGCCTGGCTGCTAATGTCTCTGTTTATGACGGTGTCAGAATCGGCAAGCAGTGCGTTATCCACAGTGCTGCTGTGATTGGTGCTGATGGCTTTGGCTTTGCCAATGATGGCGGTTGCTGGGTCAAAATTCATCAACTGGGTGGCGTTGCTATTGGCGACCGGGTGGAAATTGGTGCTGGAACCACGATTGACCGTGGTGCGCTGGATGATACTTGCATAGGCGATGGCGTTATTCTGGATAACCAGATCCAGATCGCCCACAACGTTACCATTGGCGAGAATACTGCAATTGCGGCCTGTGCTGCAATTGCCGGTAGTACCCGTATTGGAAAACAATGTACTATAGCGGGCGCTTGCGGTATTGCAGGCCATCTGAGCATTGTTGATGGTACGCACATCACGGCTATGTCAATGATAACTAAGTCAATTACTGAGGCTGGTGCATATTCCTCGGGAACCATTATGGAACCGCATAAGCAGTGGAAGCGAAATGCGGTCAGATTCCGGCAGTTGGATGATATGGCGCGCCGGATCAAAGAGTTAGAAACAATTATTAAGCAGAATACTGAAGGTCAGTCTGAATCATGATGGATGTAAATGAGATCCGTAAATATCTCCCTCACCGATACCCGTTCCTGTTAGTCGACCGGGTAGTAGAGCTGGTGCCAGGGGAATCCATTGTTGCGTATAAAAATGTGACAGTGAATGAGCCATTCTTTAATGGTCATTTTCCGGATCACCCTGTAATGCCAGGTGTGCTTATCGTAGAAGCGATGGCGCAAGCTGCTGGTGTACTGGGCTTTAAAACCATGGATAAAACACCTCAGGATGGTTCTATCTACTATTTTGTAGGTTCAGATAAACTGCGTTTCAAGCGTCCTGTTGTACCTGGTGATCAGCTCAAGCTGGAAGCAAGCATCGTTTCTGAGAAACGGGGTATCTGGAAATTTGACGTTCGTGCTACAGTAGACGGAGAGCTGGCAAGCTCAGCTACCATTCTTTGCGCTGACAGAAAGGTTTAAAATTGATCGATTCCCGAGCAATTATCCATCCCTCTGCAAAACTGGCGGATGATGTAAGCGTCGGTCCCTGGACTGAAATCGGTGCTGATGTTGAGATTGGCGCAGGCACGGTGATCAATTCCCATGTTGTGATCAAAGGTCCTACCCGAATTGGCTGTAACAACAAAATATATCAGTTTGCCAGTGTGGGTGAGGAGTGTCAGGACAAGAAATATAACGGCGAACCGACCGAGCTGGTTATCGGTGATAACAATATTATCCGTGAAGGCTGTACTGTTCACCGTGGTACTGTGCAGGATAACAGCATCACCGTTATAGGCAGTGATAACCTGTTTATGGCGAATGTACATGTCGCCCATGACTGTGTTGTGGGGGATCACAATATCTTTGCGAATAACTGCGCTCTGGCAGGGCATGTCCATATCGGGGATCACGTAATTCTGGGTGGGTTTACGGCCGTGCATCAGTTCTGTCGTATAGGCTCACATAGCATGTGCGGTGCCGGCACTGTAGTGCTGAAAGATATCCCGGCATTTGTCATGTCTAATGGTAATACTGCGAAACCTCACGGAATTAATTCCGAAGGTCTGCGTCGCCGTGGATATTCAGCTGAAGCAATTCAGAATATTCGCCGTGCTTATAAAGTGATCTACAGGAATGGCCTTAAAGTCGATGAGGCCGTTGAACAATTACAACAGATGACCAGTGCAACACCTGAAGTTGAGCTGTTGATTCAATCTCTTAAGGCCTCTACCCGGGGCATTATCCGATAAGGGGCTCAAATGAGTACCCTCCGTATAGGTATAGTCGCAGGTGAGGCATCCGGAGATATTCTGGGTGCCGGTCTGATTCGTGCGCTGAAAAAACGCATTCCTGATCTCGAAGTGGAAGGTATTGGCGGTGATCTGATGATCGCTGCGGGTTGTCAGTCTCTGTATCCCATGGAGCGGCTGTCGGTCATGGGGCTGATCGAGGTGCTGGGACGGGTGCGTGAGCTTCTCGGTGTACGAAAGCGGTTGGTAAAGCATTTCTCTGATACCCGGCCAGATATCTTTATTGGTGTTGATGCGCCAGACTTTACCCTGAATCTTGAAGGTAAGCTTCGCGAAACGGGCATTCCAACGGTACATTATGTCAGTCCCTCGGTCTGGGCCTGGAAGCAGAAGCGGATTTATAAAATCAAGCAGACCACGGATCTGGTGCTCAGCCTGTTTCCTTTTGAAGCCCAGTATTATGCACCGACACAGCAGCGGGTAGCGTTTGTGGGTCATCCTCTTGCGACGAGCATTCCAAAGAGCGTTAATCCCACTGCCGCCAGAGAAAAGTTTGCGGTTAAAGATGGCGAAAAAGTGATCGCCATACTGCCGGGTAGCCGCAGCAGTGAACTGAAATATCTGGCTGAACCCTTTCTTGACACTGCCCGCTGGTTGTCAGAGCGGATTAGCAGTGTGCGATTTGTGATTCCAGCCTCCAACGAAGCACGGCATGATTTCCTGTCGCGGCTCATCGCGGAAAAGTACAGTGATCTGAATATTCAGCTGGTGATGAAGCACTCGAGGGAAGTGATGTCCATTGCTGACGCTATTCTGATCGCTTCCGGTACCGCCACACTGGAAGCCACTATTCTGCAGAAGCCGATGGTAGTGGCTTATAAAATGGCGTCGCTGACCTATGCGATTTATTCCCGTATGGTTAAAGCGAAATATATCTCACTGCCGAACCTGCTGGCCGATGAAAAGCTTGTGCCTGAAATCCTACAGGATGATGTGCAGCCAGAAATTCTCGGACCTGCTGTTATGAAGGCGCTCGAAGATCATGATTATACGCAGTATCTGGCCGACCGTTTCACCTCTATCCATGCGTTGTTACAGCAGGATGCTGACGAGAGAGCTGCGGATGCTGTGATTGAATTGCTCAGAAGCCGTGGCTGGAGTGGCAATGTCCGGACCGCAAGTTAAAGATGTGACCATTGGGTTTGATTTCAATGCCCGGCAGTTGGTCGCAGGTGTCGATGAGGTCGGCCGTGGTCCACTGGTGGGCAACGTTGTGGCCGCCGCTGTAATACTTGATCCGGCGAATCCTATTGACGGTCTGACCGACTCAAAGAAACTCAGCGAGAAAAAACGTGAAATGCTGTTTCCGCTGATTCAGGAACGGGCCCTGGCCTGGTCGATCGCCTGGGCGACCCCTGCTGAGATAGATGAGCTGAATATCCTTCACGCCACCATGCTGGCGATGAAACGGGCTGTTGATCAGCTCAGCGTGAAACCCGAATATGCGCTGATCGATGGTAATCGTTGTCCGCCTGGGCTGCCCTGTCCGTCAGAGCCTGTTGTAAAAGGTGATCAGAAGGAACCTGCTATCAGCGCGGCCTCGATCCTGGCTAAAGTGTATCGTGACCGGGAGATGGCTGAGCTGGATCTGCGTTATCCTGACTATGGTTTTGCCAAACACAAAGGTTATCCCACCGCGCTGCATATGGAACAACTTAAGCGTCTGGGGCCTTTACCCGAGCATCGTCGTAGCTTTAAACCGGTTGCTGAACTGGTTAAATCTGTTGATTAATCCGAACTGAGAAACACCATGACTGATCCATCGTTTGTTCACCTGCGCCTGCACACAGAATTTTCTCTGGTGGATGGTCTGGTGCGGATTAAAGAGCTGATAGGCGCTGCCAAAGACCTGCAGATGCCCGCGGTCGCGATTACCGATCAGGTGAACCTTTTTGCGCTGGTTAAATTCTTTAAAGCGACCACCGGTGCGGGTATTAAACCGATCTTTGGTTCGGATGTCTGGGTGGTGAACGAGGCAGAACCGGAAACAGAGCCGTACCGGATGACCCTGCTGGTGATGAATGAGCAGGGTTATCGCAACCTGATGGAACTCATTTCGCTGGCCTATGAGAAAGGTCAGAATATTCAGCCGGAAAAAGCGCTGCTCAGAAAAGAGTGGGTCATTGAAAAATCCGCAGGTCTGATTGCGTTGTCCGGCGCTAAAGAAGGTGAAGTAGGGCGTGCAATTGC
>JAOXSA010000098.1 GCA_025800245.1 Amphritea sp.
AATTCAGACTCCGAAGTGCTTCCCGCTTTTTCCAGCTAGTCTGGCTTTGCCAGACGGTCTCGCCACTTCCTATTTAGGCCCGATTCTTGCTGCTTCTCCCTTTACACACTTAACAGGTTTCTACCAACCCACTGTCGCGTATGGCTGAAATGAACAGCGACTAGGGTGCGTTATAACGCACCGCTTTTTGATAGTTGTGCCATATCAAAAACTACGATACTAGTTCGAGAAGATACGCAGGTTTAAGGGGCTGAAAACCAGAATTGTAGTGAGGGGCTTCCAGCCCCGATTAGTTAACCAGTTAAGAAAGCCATTCATCGCGGCTGGAAGCCGCTCCCACAAAATATTGTCCGGCCACGAGCCACGAGCCACGAGCCACGAGCCACGAGCCACGAGCCACAAATCTTCAACCTCTATCGGCACGAGAACGTGCCTCGCTACATAGTAATTTCAGCACTCCGAAGTGCTTCCCGCTTTTTCAGCTAGTCTGGCTTTGCCAGACGGTCTCGCCATTTCCTATTTAGGCCCAATTCTTGCTGCTTCTCCTTTTACACAATTAACAGGTTTCTACCTACCCACTGTCGCGTATGGCTGAAATGAACAGTCAGACGGCGCTGCAGTTGCGGCTGCGGCTGGGCTATCAGCCAATAACCACAATGGGTTCAGGTAGTTAGACGTGAGGGAGATAACTATCGGTTTGATTTCTACATAACGCTTTTTCCAATCAAGTGACTTCGTCTGAGGAGTACTGACTTGCTGGCGTATTGGCCGGCAGGGTGTTTTGTTGCCGGATGAAATGATTCTGACGGCAGCGGTGTTCCTCATTCACTCAAGGCCCGTTTCTGACAGCTTTTGCATTTGGCGAGAGCGGGCTTGTTGCGCCCTGAAGAAAGTATTTGCGGTTGTTGATCTGTCAGCTGCACGGGGGGACTTTGCCTAAAAGGAGCAAAAGATGATTATAAAAACCAGCAGTATGCATATGAGTGCAGAGCACGAAAAATCAGAGTTCAGAGCTGTGTCCAGTACGCTGGATGGCGAGGCGCTGAGTAACAGTTTCGGTTTCCAGTTGCAGGAGATCCAGCTGAGCAATCAGCTGTCCCGGCTGGAGATGATGGCCGGTGTGGCGAATACCGGTTCTTCCGGCATCAGTTTCGGTCTGGCTCAGGCCAGCAGTCTGCAGTTCAGTTCAGCATTATTGGTGACCGGGCAGGGGGCACGGTTTGAACCATTGGGCACTCTGGACAGCACCTCTGGCAGTCACAGCCAGGAAGGTGTTACACGGGCCCGGTTGTGGCAGAGCCTGCTGAATGCGATACAGCCGGATAACCCGCCACTGGTGGATGTGGATGAGTTAATTGCACCGCAACAGCAGGCGGTTCCTACGGATCAGACACAGCAACCTGAGTTGAAACCGGTTTCGCTGCAGATGGCGTTTCGAGTCAGTGAGACGGTCGAGGAATATGAGCACTGTAGCTTTAATAGCTGCGGCAAGGTAACCACGGCTGATGGCCGCTCTATCGACTTCGATCTGAATCTCACTATGGAGCGCAGCTATTCCGCCACCCGGGAATATGAAGTCACCCAGGAGGTGGTGTTTACTGATCCGCTGATTCTCAACTTCGAGGGCAATTACGCCGATCTTAGTGATGAAAAATTCGAGTTTGATCTGGATGCCGATGGTAATACAGAGCTGATCAGCTACCTGACCGGTAGCAGCGGTATGCTGGCGCTGGACAGAAATAATGACGGCATTATCAACGATGGGTCGGAGTTATTTGGTGCTCTGACTGGTAATGGTTTTGCAGAGCTTGCTGCTAACGATGAAGACGGTAATGGCTATATTGATGAAGCGGATTCAATTTTTGATCAATTGATGATCTGGAATAAAACCCGCGATGGCGACTCGCTGGAGAGTCTCAAAGACCGGGATATCGGTGCTATTTATCTGGGCTCAACTGAAACACCGTTTGAGATAAAAGGGGAGGATAATCAGCATAACGGCCGGGTGAAATCCAGTGGCGTGTATTTTACTGAAGCTGGGGAGGTCGGTACGTTGCAGCAGATCGATATGGTGGTTTGATCTGTATCTAAGATAAATTATCGCCACGAGGGCGCGCCTCCCACAGCATTTAATCCTATGTAGGAGGCGCGCCCTCGCGGCGATATATATCAGGGCTGTCTAAAATCTTAGTCCCCCATCACTATGCCTTCACGACGGGGATCAGCGGCACCGATCAGTTTGTCATTGTGCAGCAGAATACCCTGTATGCCGGAATTCAGATCACGGATATTGACGGTATAGCCCATCGCTTCCAGCGGTGCTTTAAAGCGTTCGGCTTCGGTGCCTTTTTCCAGGTCGTAGGTACCGAAACGATTCAGCAGGTGGGGCAGGTTGATCGCTTGTTGCAGCTCCATGCCCCAGTCCAGATGGGCGATCAGAGAGGTTGCAACATAACCGATGATTCGCGAACCGCCCGGCGAGCCGATGGCCAGATAGGGCTGATCATCTTTCATCACAATGGTCGGTGCCATCGATGAACGGGGACGCTTGCCAAGCTCCAGCCGGTTAGCGATCGGATAGCCATTTTTATGGCTGGCAAAGGAGAAGTCGGTCAGCTCGTTATTAAGTAGGAAGCCGTTACTTATTACCCGGGAACCGAAGCCATTCTCGATCGTACTGGTGATCGATACGATGTTGCCTTCACGGTCGACAATCGCGAAGTGAGTCGTGGAGGGCAGCTCGATAGACTGATCATCTGCCTGCGCAAGAGAGGCTTTCTCCCAGCGTGGTTCACCCGGTGTCACGCTTGTCAGTGCTTTACCCTGTGTGATCAATTTTGCACGCTCTGCCAGATACTCTTTATCCAACAGACCTGCCGGCATCGGCACATAGTCGCTGTCGGCCATATAGCGACCCCGGTCAGCAAAGGCCAGACGGGATGCATCGCCAATAATCTGCCAGGCCTCTGCGCTATCTGGTCCCATCGATGTCAGGTCAAAGTGGCTGGCAATACCGAGAATCTGACCCACAGTCAGGGCACCAGAGCTCGGTGGACCCATGCCACAAATATCATACTGACGGTAAGGGGCGCATACCGGAGCGCGTTCTTTAATCCGGTAGCTGGTGAAATCATTCAGGCTGAGCAGGCCGGGATTGTCCTCAATGCTGCCTACCTTGTTAACGATATCCTGCGCAATCTGACCCCGATAAAAAGCGTCAGCCCCCTGATTGGCCAGGGTAGCCAGTGTGGTGGCGTATTCCGGGTTCTTCAGCAGAGTACCTTGCGCCAGCGGTTCACCAGATGCTGTAAAGAAATAGT
>JAOXSA010000360.1 GCA_025800245.1 Amphritea sp.
AACAGCTTTGCTGGCACCCCCCACGGTCATCAATCAACAAGCTGAACAGATTGCTAATGCTCGCCGGAGAGCGGCAGGTGGTGCACTTGCCCCCTACACCATTCCTCTTCTCGCGGACACACAGACAAAGTCCAGTAAAAAACCGTGTGACTTGGTCCCTCAAGTTCTCACACCCTGCTCCCTCCGGCACGGGGGCTACCCGTCGCTTCTCCTCCGTTCCACGTGGCTACGGCCCCAGTGGCTCCCAGGCTTTAGAAGGTGCTGTCCGCTTTGCGGCACCCTTCAGCTACCAGCATGCGGCGACCACCTTACTGCCTGACTCGGACATCCTTGCTCTACTTGATCACGTCTCCCAATATGGTCCGGCTCGTGCACAATCTCTTGGCCTTCAGGTTCCAGATGCTATCCAGCGCTGGCTCAACTCGGGAGCGCCTCGGATTTACGACCGCGTCGAACTTACGCAGCCTGGTAACCGCCAAATGGACCTCCCCTCCATTCTTACCCGGTACTTTTGTAGTGAAATCACTATTCGCCAATTTACTACACTCCTATATGCCGGTCAAGCCGAAGATGAAGCCGCATTAGATGCGGCTGCAACGGAATGCCGCAACTCCAAACGCTCCAAACGTCA
>JAOXSA010000104.1 GCA_025800245.1 Amphritea sp.
CATCAGTTTTGTTAACTTTTTGTAATATTTAAGAAATTTACAGCACGTACAATGCCCGGCTTACTGTTGGGATGTCTGAGGCTGTAACATGAAAACGACGCTGTTCGACCTGATCTGGAAGTTAAAGCGCGCCCTTGAAAAAGAGGGGCATGCTGAGATTAATCTGCAGAAGTTTACCGAGGACGGGGAGTACCGCCGTAGTATTCTGCTGAAGGCAGATAGTAGCCAGTTTCAGTTCAGCGCCGGAATTAAAGCGATCTATCCGGATCTGCTCAAAGATGAAGCGCTGGATCTGACCAAAGAGATCGATCTGCATCAGGCGGAAGCCGACAATTATCCGGACTATCCGGAGGCAACAGCTGCTACAGCAGCATCGGTGGAAACTGTAGCTGCAGAGAAGTCTGCGCCTGGAATGGGTAAACCGGTTGTTATCGCTTTGCTGTTGTTACTGCTGGGCGGTTTCGGGTATCTGTTTACCGCATTGCAAAGTTCAGTTAACGAAAGTTCGGTTAACGAAAGTCCGGTCAACGAAGTGGCAGTTCAGCCTCAGTCACAGCCGTCGCCCCAAGCAGTTCCTCCGTTAACTTCTCAATCAACGTCCACCGTTGCACCGGTTGTATCAAATACTGCTGTCTCAGCACCGGTAACGACACCAGCAGTTGAAGCGGTGTCAGAAGTGGCGCAGCCTCAAAAGATCGAAACACTGTTCCGCCTGCACGGTTCCAATACCATCGGTGAAACTCTGGCCCCTGAGCTTCTCAAAGCGTTTCTGAAAGCAGAGGGTTCTGAGGATGCGAAACTGATGGCCACAGATGTGGCTGTGGAAAACGAACTCTTATTCAGCCTGCCGGGCAGTGAACAGTCATCCCGGATTGAAATTCACGCTCATGGCTCAAGCACTGGATTTAAAGGGCTGGATCAGGGCGTGGCTGATCTGGCGATGGCTTCGCGTCGGATTAAGGAGAAAGAAGTAGATCAACTGAAGGACCGCTTTGGTAATCTGCGCTCCCGTGGCACGGAACATATTATCGGTATGGATGGTCTGGCGGTGATCGTCAATCCGGAGAATCCGTTGAATGATCTGAACACTGCGCAGTTGGCGGCACTGTTTTCCGGCCAGGTGAAAAACTGGTCTGCTTTCGGTGGCGGCGATATGCCGGTCAGAATTTACGCCAGAGATGCTAACTCAGGCACCTGGGATTCGTTTAAGTCGATGGTGCTGAAGAAACACGGTGTTGAGCTGAGCAGTGATGCGGCCCGGATTGAGTCCAGTATTGAGTTATCGGATCAGGTGAGTAAAGAGCGTGGAGCGATTGGTTTTATCGGCCTGCCATATATTTTGCGTGCGAAAGCGCTGGCCATTTCCGATGAAGAAAAAGCTCAGCCGATCTATCCGACATCATTCACGATCTCAACGGAAGATTATCCGTTGGTGCGTCGACTGTATATGTATGAGCCGGCCAGCGTTGATACGGCTTCTGTGTTGCATCGCTTTGTCAGCTTTGCACTGTCAGAAGCCGGTCAGGATGTGGTGAAAAAAGCCGGTTTTATCTCGCAGAATATCAGCCAGAACCGCCCGGCGCTGAGTGCCGATCTGCCACCGACATATCGTCGCCTGACTCAGAACGCTGAGCGTTTGTCGCTGAACTTCCGTTTCAACAGCAGTACCACCATTCTGGATAACAAAGCCCAGCGGGACCTGGATCGGGTGGTTCGGTTCTTTGAGGATAATCCGGCTCAGAATGTCATTCTGATCGGTTTTTCGGACAGTATTGGTGAACCAGAAGCGAATCAGCGTCTGTCTCTGTTGCGGGCGCAAGCTGTTGAGCAGGCTTTGTTTGCCCGGGGTATCAACGTTAAGCAGGTACAGGGTATGGGGGAGGCAGTGCCTATCGCTTCCAATCTGACCCGGGCGGGGCGTCAGCGCAACCGCCGGGTTGAGATCTGGGTTCGTTCTGATATCGGGCTGGCTCAGCTGCAGTAATCAGCGGTTACAGAGTGGTGCCCTGCTTCCGTTGCCAGTTTTGCTGAAAGCGCTCGCTCCAGTATTGCACTACCGGGTCGAGTGATGCCGTTGCTGAACTGCCAGTGGTAACGGTGACAGGCTCAGTGGTTCGCTGGTCTGCCATCGCAAACAGTGGTTTGCCGGTGGTGGCGTCATACCCCTCCATCTCAATGGCAACGCTGTACACAATTTCCTCCTCATCCTGGAGGGTGTTGATCACGGCACTGGCACCATCAATGACCAGCCGGAAGGGCAGATAATCCGTTACACCCCGTTTCGGGGAGTGACGGCTGAGCGATGTGATGGTTACTCGGACTGCCAGAGTGTCTTTCCCCGGCTGTTGGACCCGAATCATGCTGTTCCCCAGAGCTTGTCTGAGACTCTGATCCAGCTGACGGCGCAGATACTGACGCTCCTGAGGTGTGATATCTGCGGCTTTAGCTGGCAGGTCATCAATATAGCTGACCGGTTCAAGGATCACGGTCTTGTAACGGTCCAGCTCCACACTGTCCAGTCCCGGTGCCAGATAGATCTGCGCGCCATCACTCCAGTATGTGGTTGCCATCTGGTCCGCATGGGCAAGGGTTTTAATCTGTTGGTTATTGCTACAGCCATGCAACAGGATGGCCAGTAGAATAAGGGTAAGTCGACGGGACATGATGCTACTCCGTATCGGTGAACAATCTTTATTAATGGTATAGAGTGAGCCTGAAGCGGTGATAATCATTCCCTGACAGAGGATAGTCCTCCGCCGCCATCTGACCATAATTATTGAATTGCGACTGTTTTTACGATGCCAGAGCAGCCTCAGACACCTTTCACGACCCATAACGGTATTGCACGTACGCTCTGGAGCACTCTGCAGATGCTTGGGGGAGATGCCGCCGGTATTTTCGAACAGGCAGGGGTTAAACTGACCGGTGTTGATGACGAGCGGATCAGTGCTGCGTCATTACAACAGGTCTGGCGTCTGGCAGTGTTGGCGACGGATGATGGTTTTGGTATTCAGTTTGCCCGGAGTATTCAGCCGCTGGCGTTGCATGGCCTGGGGTTTTCCTGGATGGCCAGTCAGACGCTCAGGCAGTCACTGGAACGTCTGGTGCGCTTTTTCCGGTTGCTGACTACTGCCGGTGACATTGAGCTGCATGAAGAACAAGGGCAACTGAGACTGTGGTTCCGGTTACCGGTTGCTGCCGGCATTGCGGCGCCGGCGTCAATCGATGGCGCGCTGGCCATGTTTGTGCACCTGTGTCGTATCAGTCGTGGGGATTCGGTCGATCCGGTGCGGGTCAATCTGCAGCGACCACGACCTGGCCGGGACGATCTGTTCGCTGAATTCTTTGGCTGTGATCCTGAGTATGATGCCCCTGAGAACTGCCTCTGGTTTGATCTTAATCTGCTTGATCAGCCTCTGCCGATGGCAAATGCGGAGCTGGCCCGGGCCAATGATCAGATTGTGATGGAGTATCTGGCCCGCTTGCAGACCGGGTCTTTACAGCAGCAGATCCGGCATCAGGTGATTGAATCGTTGCCTTCGGGGTTGCCCGATCTGGATGAGATTGCGCAACAGCTGAAGATGAGCAGCCGAACCCTGCAGCGTCGCCTGAAAGAGGAAGGTCTCACCTACAAGCAGTTACTGGAGGAGACGCGCGCGCAACTGGCGCAGCAGTATCTCAGTAACAGTCAGCGCAGTATCGGTGAGGTGTCATATCTGCTGGGCTTTACTGAGCCGAGTAACTTTATCCGGGCGTTCCGGCGCTGGACCGGGGAGACCCCGGCCCAGTATCGTCAGTCCCCGGTCAGACCTTAAACTGGCTGACCTGTCTGGACAGGTTCCGGGAACAGCAGTCGATCTCTTCGCTCATCAGGGATATATCATTACTCTGCTGCGAGATCTGATTAGCAATATCGCTGACTTTATCGAAACGTTCTGTCAGATTCCGGGCGACCACGCTTTGCTCTTCTGCTGCAGTCGCAACGGATTCATTGGTGCGGGCGATCTGATCGATGGCCTGAATGGTCTGACTCATCGCTTCATCGGTGATCGCGGCTTCGGCAACGTTCTGCGAGGCTTTTTCACGGCCCTGTTCAACCACTGAGACCGCTTTGCGGGAGCCATCCTGCACCGCTTCAATCATCGACTGGATGTCGCCAATCGCCGTTTGTGTGCGCTGCGCCAGCATCCGTACTTCATCTGCTACCACGGCAAAGCCCCGTCCTGCGCTGCCGGCCCGGGCTGCTTCAATGGCGGCGTTGAGTGCCAGCAGGTTAGTCTGTTCGGCAATGCCGGTAATCACATCCAGTACCTTACCGATATTTTCCGATTCGGATGCCAGCTCCTGAATCACCCGATTAGCCTGTTCCAGATCATCAGACAGGCTGGAGATGATCAGGATGTTTTTCTGCAGACTGTCCTGGGTTGACTGGGTGGTAGCATCGGCCTGCTGCGTCTGCACAGAAGTACTGGCGGTACCTTCGGCGGTAGAGCTGGCCGCCTGAGACATCTCACTGGCGGCAACCTGAACTTCCTGACATTCACTCTGCTGATCCTGCGCCCCTTCATTGGCGTCGTTAGCCAGCCCGTTGAGCTGGGTGGACATCGATTTCAGGTCGGTACTGGTACGATCAATCTCCTGCAGAATTCCCCGTACCCGTCCCAGCATACTGTTCACAGCGGCGGCAACGTTGCGGATCTCTTCATCGCCTTTTTCTTCAATTATCAGTGACAGATCGGAATCCTGCTCGATCTTCTGTACCGTGTTCTGCAGGCGAACGATAGGTCTGGTGAGCATCCGGGCAACAGCCAGTCCAACAAGCACTGCGACGATTGTGGTACCGATAGCAAACAGAATGGTTTCCCAGATCAGGATCTGTTTCATCTGTTCCGCCGCGGCAAAGGCCTCATCACGGTCCACTTCACTGAGGATTGCCCAGTGCATCCCTTTAATGTCGATCGGGCTGTACGCTGAAAGCACCGGTACACCGCGATAGTCATCAAAGATACGGAAGCCTGTCTGGCCACTGAGCGCAGCCTGGCTGCCGGGGGAGTTGATCGGCATCAGTCCGATACCTGTGCCCCGGGCGCTGATAGCGTTGGTAACAGCGTTGCTGATACCTCCCTGCTGCAGTGCTTGCAGAAAACCCTGAGGGTCTTCAATCAGGAAGCGGCTTTCACTGAGCATCAGTCCCTGATCATTGATCAGGTAGGTTTCGCCGCTCTGTCCCAGACCGAATTCGTTCCACTTCTTCTCATAGGTCATCAGATTGTTAATACGGTCCAGTGGCATTTGGAAAATCAGGGTACCGATGCGTGATCCGCGCTTGATAATCGGGGTAGCTATAAATGATGCGTAGCCTTCGTAAGAGGGCAGATAAGGGGCAAAGTCGATCAGCACGGGCTCTGTTTTTGTGCCGGATTTCAAAGAGGCTTTAAACGCTTCTGCCAGACCTGATTGCGCAAACGGACCTGTTTTCAGCGAGGTACCGTAGTCGATCTCTTTGAAAACTGAGTAGACCACGTTACCTGTTTCGTCATCGATGAGGAAAATATCGTAGTAACCAAAAGATTCCAGATACTGCCGGATGATCGGATGATACTGACCGTGCGCGCGGGTGTAGTTACTGAAATCATCGGCTTTATCCAGCAGATGTTTACTGCCCGGAGGGTGTTTATTACTGGTGATGTACTGATGCTGGAGTGCCGCACCGGACGGGCTGATCGCGTTGATAATCTTATCAACAGGATAGGCTTTACCGTTTTTTTCCTGATAAAGAGTATTGAACTGATTGCGGTAGTAACTCTGTAGCCCTTGCTGAACTTTGTCCTCAGCTGGAGTCATCTCATGAGTGTAAGTTCTGAACCCGTCTCTGAAGGCCTGCATGGCAGAAGTGACGGTGTTACCGGCGGCAAAGTTAATGATCTGGCTTTCGATAGTGCTGAAGTAATCTTCCAGCTGTTTACGCTGAGTTTCGCGTTTGGTGGTCAGATTTCGTCGGGTTTCTTCAGTGAAGCCCTCAAGAAATCCCTGATAACTGTTGTATCCGATCACCAGGCAAGCCAGCAGCATCGGAACAATCATGGTACTCAGGGTGACCAGCGTCAGGCGGGTTTTTATTTTCATTATATAGCTCTCCAGACTGCAACCTTCCATGGAGTGCTTACATTTTTAATGTCTGGAAATCATAATCAACAATTGTCAGTGTTAGAACCGCGGTACTAAAGTTGAATCCCCATAATGGTGCGATTTTCTGGTCGCTGATCGACGATCAGTTAAGCATCATTGCGATGGCGCTGTCGCACATTTGTTGCAGGTGGCTGGCCTCAGTGTAGATACCATCATTGAGTAAACGGCACAGCCCGTGAAGGGTAGCCCAGGTTACCTGAGCGGTTCTTAAAGGATCTTCGCCCCGCAGTAGCCCTGCCTGTTGCAGCTCGGTCACCCAGTGTAACCAGTTCTGAAAACTCTCTTTGGATAGCTGTTGCAGTGAGGCTGTCGGTTGTCCGTTACGCCAGATCTCCCGGCCGAACATCAGATCATACTGTTCGCGATGTTGGTGGGCCGATTCTATGTACGTCAGGACATACTGGCGGAATACAGCCTGCAATGATTCTGTTCCGGATGCTTCACGGGCCCGGTTAAGGATCGACTCCTGACGGCGAAAGCCCTGTTCCGCAATAGCGCACAGCAGTTCATTCTTATCTTTGAAATGATGATACGGTGCGGTTCGGGAGACGCCTACCCGGTCTGCCAGCTTGCGCATAGACAAGCTCTCGGTGCCGCCTTCAGCGATCATCTCCGTGGCAGCCTGAAGCAGGGATTGTTGCAGATCACCATGGTGATAGCTCTGGCGGCCGGAGGTTGAAGTCTTGGTATCAGTCATGAGGGGAAGGTATCAATCAATCTTGACAGTGTCAAAATATCGCTCTATCTTGACGCTGTCCAGTTTGTTTAAAAAATAATCATAACGGTGAGATAAGCATGGATTACAGCACCCTCAGTATTGAGATAAAGGACCATATCGGCCATCTGAAATTTATCCGGCCGGAACAGAGCAACTCGATGAACCGGGCGTTCTGGCAGGAGTTTCCACAAGCATTAAGGCAACTGGGCACAGACCCTCAGATCCGTGTGCTGGTGATCTCCGGCGAAGGTAAGCACTTCTGTTCAGGTATGGATACCGAAGCTTTCACGCAACCGGATCCTGAGTTGTTTCAGGGCGAGCCGGGACGACGTGGGGAAGCTGTTCGGCGTCTGGTGCTGGATCTGCAGGCCTGCTTTAACCAGATCGAACAGCTACGAATTCCGGTGCTGACAGCGATTCAGGGCGGTTGCATCGGTGGTGCGGTAGATCTCGTATGCGCAGCTGATATGCGCTACTGCACAGAGAATGCTTATTTCACTATAAAAGAAACCGCTATCGGTATGACTGCGGATCTGGGGACACTGCAGCGGATGCCGAAGCTGATCGCGCCGGGACTGGTGCGTGAGTTGGCCTATACCGCCCGTAAGATGCATGCGGAAGAAGCTGTCAGCAGTGGCTTTGTGAATGTCTGTTATCAGGATGCTGAGGCAATGCTTGGTGGTGTTATGGAGATCGCTGCTCAGATCGCGCAGCAGTCACCATTGGCGGTGTGTGGCACCAAAGAGATGCTGAATTTCAGCCGCGATCACAGTGTCGAAGACAGTCTGCGTTATATGGCCACCTGGCAGGCCGGCATGTTTCAGCCTGCTGATCTGATGCAGAGTTTTTCTGCCATGATGCAGAAAGCTTGTCCGGAATATGAGCCGTTGCGGGGCTATAAACCGTTGATGCAGAAAGACTGAATATGAGAAAGCAAAAGAATAATCAGGTGAGAACAAGATAATGACCGCAAGTAGCCAATATCCGAATTTATTACAACCGCTGGATCTGGGATTTACCACTCTGAAAAACCGTGTGCTGATGGGCTCTATGCACTTAGGTCTGGAAGAAGCACCGAACGGCTTTGAACGTATGGCGGCATTTTATGCTGAACGCGCCCGGGGTGGTGTAGGCCTGATTGTGACCGGTGGTATCGGCCCCAATCAACAGGCAGCAGTACATGCTCACGCTGCGTTGATGGCAACCCCGAAGGATGTCGAGAATCACCGTGTCGTTACTGATGCTGTGCACGCTGAAGGCGGTAAGATCTGCATGCAGATCCTGCACACAGGGCGTTATGCATATAATCCCCAACCGTTGGCTCCGTCACCGCTTAAGGCTCCGATCAATCCGTTCCAGCCTCATGCAGTATCCATCGATGAAATAGAGCAACAGATTGAGGATTTTGCCAACTGCGCAGAACTGGCCAAAGAAGCCGGTTACGATGGCGTCGAAGTGATGGGATCAGAGGGGTATTTTATTAACCAGTTCATCGCCACCCGGACCAATCAGCGTGATGACGAATGGGGCGGTGAATACGATAACCGTATCCGCCTGGCTATCGAGGTCGTGAAGCGGGTGCGCGAGCGGGTCGGCGAAGAATTTATCATCATCTACCGTCTGTCGATGCTGGATCTGGTTGACGGTGGCAGCAGCTACGAAGAGATTGTGCAGCTGGGGCAGGCAATTGAGCAGGCCGGTGCCACGATCATTAATACCGGTATCGGTTGGCATGAAGCCCGGATTCCGACGATTGCCACCAAGGTGCCCCGTGCGGCCTTTACCTGGGTGACGGCAAAGGTGCGTGAAGCGCTGAATGTGCCGGTGATTACCTCCAACCGGATCAATATGCCTGATGTTGCCGAGCAGGTGCTGGCCCGTGGCGACGCTGACATGGTCTCCATGGCGCGCCCATTCCTGGCTGATCCTGAATTTGTGGTTAAGGCTGAACAGGGCCGTGCGGATGAGATCAATACCTGTATTGGCTGCAATCAGGCTTGTCTGGACCATATCTTCGGCGGTCGTCTGACCAGTTGCCTGGTCAATCCCCGTGCCTGCCATGAAACCGAGCTGCAGATTATTGCTACGGACAAGCCTAAAAAACTGGCGGTTGTTGGCGCAGGCCCTGCGGGTCTGGCATTCGCCACTACCGCTGCGCAGCGGGGCCATCAGGTCACGCTGTTTGATGCAGCGGACGAAGTTGGCGGGCAGTTCAACATCGCCAAGCAGGTACCGGGCAAAGAGGAGTTCTACGAGACGCTGCGTTACTTCAAACGCCAGTTGGAACTGACCGGCGTTGAGGTGAAGCTAGGACAGAAAGTTTCGGCAGAACAACTGGAGCAGGCGGACTTCGATGAGGTTATTCTGGCGACCGGTATCAGTCCGCGCACTCCGGATATTGAAGGTGTGGATCACCCTAAAGTGCTGAGTTATCTGGATGTACTGCGCGACAAAGCTGCAGTTGGTGAGAAAGTCGCTGTGATCGGTGCTGGTGGTATAGGCTTTGATGTCAGTGAATATCTGAGCCATCAGGGCGTTGCCAGTAGTCAGGATATTCCGGCATTTATGGCGGAGTGGGGTATCGATATGACCTTCTCGTCACGTGGTGGAGTGGAAGGCATGGCTCCAGCATTTGAGCCTTCGCCACGGCAGATCTGGTTGCTACAGCGTAAGCAGAGCAAAGTTGGGGCGAACCTGGGTAAGACTACCGGCTGGGCGCACCGTCTGGGTCTGCAGAAGCGCAAAGTGGAGATGCTGGCCGGGTGTGAATATCAGCGTATTGATGATGATGGCCTGCACCTTCTGGTTGGTGGTGAGCCGCAACTGCTGGATGTGGATAACGTGATTATCTGTGCCGGTCAGGAACCGCAAAGAGCGCTGGCTGATAGTATTACGTCGAAGCCTGTGCATCTGATTGGCGGAGCGGATGTCGCTGCTGAGCTGGATGCTAAACGAGCGATTGATCAGGGTACCCGATTGGCGGCTCAGTTATAGCGTTCCTGTTAAATATAAGCATGTAGCGAGGCACGTCCTCGTGCCGATTGAAATACAGTATCGGCATGGGGATGTGCCTCGCTACGTTTTTCGGTAGGTAGTAATTCAGATGGAGCAGCCGCCACCATTCTTGGCGTGGTATTGCTGATGGTGTTCTTCGGCGCGCCAGAAGGTATCCACTGGCGAGAGCTGGGTGACAATCGGATCGCCGAAAATACCGCTCTTATCCAGTACCACCATGCTCTGTTCCGCCATAATGCGTTGTTGATCATTATGATAGAAGATCGCCGAGCGGTACTGATCGCCAACATCCGGGCCCTGTTTATTCAGGGTGGTGGGATCATGCATCTGCCAGAACAGATCCAGCAGAGCATCATAATCGATCTGCTGATCGTCATACTCAATCTGAACCACTTCCGCGTGACCGGTTGTTTTTTCGCAAACCTGGTCATAGGTCGGGTTCTCGGTATGGCCGCCCATATAACCGACAGTGGTCTTAAGCACTCCGGGTTGCTTGGCAAATTGCGCTTCGACGCCCCAGAAACATCCGGCGGCAAAGGTGGCGATTGGCATGGCGGTTACTCCTTTTCCTGAAAAGTAAGCCTGTAAAGTGGGCCTGAATCTTGAGCCTGAACAGACAGTGGCTGATTTTTGCAGCGACAGCGTTAAGATTAGACGTAAACAGTGCTTTTTTGGATTGATATTCATCAGGCCGGGCGAAAAAAGCGTTGCCTGTTGATGCTGTTACAGAATATCAGAGTCAAAAAAAGCCGATCCGGTTCCCCGGATCAGCTTATTGTTTTTAACGCTTAGTATGGTCGTTTGTAGCGGCCTGATCAGCCAGCCAGAGCGTCCAGCTTCTGCTTCAGCATGCCCTGCACCTGGCCCGGGTTTGCTTTGCCCTGAGAGGCCTGCATTACCTTGCCCATGAAGAAACCGATCATTTTGCCGCGTTTCTCTGGCTCTGCATTGACGTACTGATCTACCTGCGGCTGGTTAGCAGCGATCACTTCATCCACCATCGCTTCGATAGCGCCGGTGTCGGTAACCTGCTTCAGCCCTTTGGCTTCGATTACTTCATCCGCGCTGCTGCCTTCGCCGGCCCACAGTGCTTCGAAGACCTGCTTGGCGATCTTGCCAGTGATGGTGTTATCGCTGATCCGTTGCAGCAGTCCACCCAGCATCTCTGCCGTTACCGGCGAGTTGGCGATCTCGGTATCGTTCTGGTTCAGGTGCCTGGATAGCTCGCCCATCACCCAGTTAGCCGCCAGTTTGGCATCGCCCGCTTTATCAGCAACCGTTTCGAAGTAACTGCCCAGATCGCGATAGGCGGACAGTACCATGGCGTCGTAGTCGCTCAGCTTGAACTGTTCGATAAAGCGCGCCTTACGGGCGTCCGGCAGTTCTGGCAGGGTGTCGCGCAGCTTGCTGACATACTCGTCATCGATCACGATCGGCAGCAGGTCCGGGCAAGGGAAGTAACGATAGTCGTTGGCCTCTTCCTTGCTACGCATGGAGCGGGTTTCATCTTTGTTGGCATCATACAGGCGGGTTTCCTGAGTGATGGTGCCGCCGTCTTCCAACAGATCGATCTGACGCTCAATCTCACCCTTGATTGCTTTTTCGATAAAGCGGAAGGAGTTGATGTTCTTGGTCTCGGTGCGGTTGCCGAACTCTTCTTCACCCTTGTAACGAACGGAGACGTTACAGTCGCAGCGGAAGGAACCTTCGGCCATGTTGCCGTCGCAGATACCCAGGTTGGTGACGATAGAGTGAATCTTCTTCACGTAAGCAACAGCTTCTTCAGCGCTGCGCATATCCGGCTCAGATACGATCTCCAGCAGCGGCGTACCGGCCCGGTTCAGGTCGATGCCAGTCATGCTCGGAAACTCTTCGTGCAGAGATTTACCAGCGTCCTCTTCCAGGTGCGCGCGGGTTACGCCGACACGCTTGGTGGTGCCGTCTTCCAGTTCAATATCGACGTGGCCGATACCCACAATCGGGTGAAACAGCTGACTGGTCTGATAGCCTTTCGGCAGATCCGGGTAGAAGTAGTTTTTACGGTCAAACACCGAGGTGTAACCGATCTCAGCATCAATCGCCAGACCGAACATCACAGCCATGCGCAGTGCTTCAGTGTTGAATACTGGCAGAGTGCCCGGCAGCGCCAGGTCAACGGCGCAAGCCTGAGTGTTAGGCTCCGCACCAAAAGCGGTGCTGGCGCCGGAGAAGATTTTGGACTTAGTCGCCAGTTGGGCGTGAATCTCAAGCCCGATGACTGCTTCCCATTCCATTTTATAAACCTCTTCAGGCCGCAGCATCAGCTGCGGCGTTAAATTCTTTACGCGTTTACAGGCGATTGTTTGTGCCAATCGGTCGCTTGCTGGAACTGGTGCGCTGCATTCAGCAGGCGCTCTTCAGCAAAGTAGTTACCGATCATCTGCAGGCCTACAGGCAGGCCGCCCTGAGCAAAACCGCATGGCACCGACATACCTGGCATGCCCGCCAGGTTGAGGGAGATAGTAAAGATATCTTCCATGTACATCGCCACCGGGTCGGAGGTTTTCTCGCCCAGTTTAAAGGCCGGATGCGGCGTGGTCGGGCCCATAATGATGTCTACTTCCTGCAGCGCATTGACGTAATCCTGCTGGATCAGGCGGCGAATCTGCAGTGCTTTCTTGTAGTAAGCATCATAGAAACCTTCGGACAGGGCGTAAGTACCTACCATGATACGGCGCTGTACTTCGGCGCCGAAGCCTTCGCCGCGGCTACGCTTGTACAGGTCTTCCAGATCCACCGGGTTCTCGCAACGGTAGCCGTAGCGAACACCGTCGAAGCGGGACAGGTTCGATGAAGCTTCTGCCGGCGCGATGATGTAATAAGCCGGAATAGCCAGGTGGGTGTTAGGCAGACTGATCTCTTTAACCGTTGCACCCAGTGCTTCGAACTCTTTAATCGCACACTGAACCTGAGCGGCGATCTCCTGATCGATATCATCGGAGAAGAACTCTTTCGGCAGACCGATTTTCAGACCGGCCAGGGATTCGTTCAGCTTCAGAGTGTAGTCGGGTACTTCGCGATCCAGACTGGTGGAGTCACGCTGATCAAAACCGGCCATCACATTCATCATCATCGCTGCATCTTCTGCAGTGCGCGTCATCGGACCGCCCTGATCCAGTGATGAAGCAAAGGCGATCATGCCGTAACGGGATACCCGGCCGTAAGTCGGTTTCAGACCGGTAATGCCGCACAGTGCCGCAGGCTGACGGATTGAACCGCCGGTATCGGTACCGGTTGCAGCCGGTGCCAGACGACCAGCCACAGCCGCGGCTGAACCGCCGGAAGAACCGCCTGGTACGCGGTCTTTATCCCACGGGTTACGGGATGGACCGTAGAAGCTGGATTCATTGGAGGAGCCCATCGCGAACTCGTCCATGTTGGTTTTACCCAGCATCACTGCGCCGGCAGCATTAAACTTTTCGATAACCGTCGCATCGTACGGGGAGACAAAGTTGTCCAGCATCTTAGATCCGCAGCTGGTACGAACGCCCTGAGTACAGAAAATATCTTTGTGGGCGACCGGCAGGCCGGTAAATGCACCAGCTTCGCCAGCAGCCCGGGCCTGATCGGCCGCTTCTGCCTGTGCCAGCGCCTGTTCTTCGGTGACGGAGATGTAGCTGTTCAGCTGGCCATCTTCTGCTTTGATGCGGTCCAGGTATGCCTGGGTCAGCTCGACGCTGCTGAATTCGCCGGATGACAGCCCCTGCGCCAGTTCGGCAAGTGTTTTCTCAAACATGATTATGATGATTCCTTAAACGGGTAGGGGATGACTCATTCAATAACTTTAGGTACCTGGAACAGGCCGGCCTCAACGGCTGGAGCCACTGTTTGCAGGTGGTCGCGCTGATTACCCTCAGTAACTTCGTCCAGACGCAGGCGTTGTACTGCATCCAGTGGGTGTGCCATCGGGGTTACGTCGGAGGTGTCTACAGCCTGCATCTGGTCTACCAGATCAAGGATGCTGGTCAGGTTTTCAGCATATTCCTGAACATCCTGATCGGCGATCTGCAGGCGCGCGAGGTGGGCGATTTTTTCCACATCAGAGCGGTCTAGAGCCATTATTGGATTCTCACAGATTGGCGATAAATTTTGAGCGAAAACAGTCGTGAATTGCGGACATTGCCGGGCCTTTTTTCGTCGCTTGTGAGCGTATTTAGAAATGGGGCCGGAAAAGTGCAATTTTTTCCTGTTATTCCTTAAAGAAAGGGCTACGTTAACACATTTGCGGCTTGCCCAAAATCCCCGCCGTTGCTACAGTGGGCGTTTTTTTATGACTAAGAAAATGTGCGTTTGCACAATTTAGGGCGGACACTCAATGTTTAAGAAAATTCGAGGGATTTTTTCCAGTGATCTTTCCATCGATTTAGGCACTGCAAATACCCTGATTTATGTTCGCGATAAGGACATTGTGCTGAATGAACCCTCAGTGGTTGCCATTCGGCAGAGCAGCAACGGCGCTCAGAAAACCGTTGCTGCAGTAGGTACTGATGCAAAGCGCATGCTGGGCCGGACCCCGGGTAACATCACCGCTATCCGGCCGATGAAAGATGGCGTTATCGCAGATTTCCATGTAACGGAGAAAATGCTGCAGCACTTTATCAGCAAAGTGCACGATAACAGCTTCCTGACACCAAGCCCGCGGGTGCTGGTTTGTGTACCTTGTCAGTCTACTCAGGTAGAGCGCCGGGCGATTAAAGAATCAGCCATGGGCGCCGGTGCCCGTGATGTGTATCTGATTGAAGAACCGATGGCGGCGGCGATTGGTGCCGGTCTGCCGGTTGAAGAAGCGAACGGTTCAATGGTTGTGGATATCGGCGGTGGTACTACCGAGATCGCAATCATCTCTCTGAACGGTATTGTTTACTCTGAATCTGTGCGTGTCGGTGGTGACCGCTTTGATGAAGGTATCGTGACCTATATCCGCCGTAACTACGGTAGCCTGATCGGTGATGCGACCGCTGAGCGTATCAAGCAGGAGATCGGTACTGCATACCCGACCCCGGAAACGTTTGAGATTGATGTCCGTGGTCGTAACCTGGCGGAAGGTATTCCGCGTAGCTTTACCCTGAACAGCAATGAGATTATGGAAGCGCTGCAGGAGCCGCTGTCGGCGATTGTTCAGTCCGTGAAGAGTGCGCTGGAGCAGTGCCCGCCGGAACTGGCATCTGATATTGCTGAGCGCGGTATTGTGCTGACTGGCGGTGGTGCGTTGCTGCGCAACCTGGATAAGCTGCTGAGCGAAGAGACCGGTCTGCCGGTAATCGTTGCAGAAGATCCACTGACCTGCGTTGCCCGTGGTGGCGGTCGCGCTCTGGAACTGCTGGATAAGCATGCCTTTGAACTACTGACGTTCGAATAATTTCATGGTCGAAACTGTTCGTCTGATACAGGCGAAGGGATACCCCGTAAAGGAGGTGTCCCATCGCTAGAATCTTTAATAGCGGGTCTTCATGGACCCGTTTTGTCGTTTTACTGATACTGGCCGTGGTGCTGATCGTGCTGGACCTGAAATGGGCCCAGATGAATCAGGCCCGTTCCTATCTGTCACTGGTCATAACGCCGCTGCAGTGGGTGGTGGATACGCCGGCGCAGGTTGCCGATGAACTCAGTGATGTACTGGTCACCCGCAAAGAGCTGGTGGATGAGAACCGTCGCCTGCGTCAGGAAGCGTTACTGCTCAAGCAGCGAGTGCAGCAGGTATCATCTCTGACCGCCGAGAATGTTCGCTTACGTGAGCTGCTGGCCGGCCGTCAGCGGCTGGAGCAGGACGTAGCACTGACGGAGCTGATCGGGGTTAACCCCGATCCTTTCCAGCATCAGATTATCCTCAACCGGGGCTCTGAAGATGATGTCTATGTTGGTCAGGCGGTGCTGGATTCCGGCGGTATCATGGGGCAGATTGTCGAGCTGAGCCATTACACCAGCCGGGCAATGCTGATTACCGATTCCCGTCATGCTATTCCGGTAGAGGTGAATCGTAACGGTTTCCGTTCGATCGCCCTAGGTAACGGTTCATTCTCTGAGCTGGAGCTGGGCCATGTGCCGGATACCGCAGATATCCGGGAAGGTGATCTGCTGGTGTCTTCAGGACTTGGTGGACGTTTCCCGAAAGGGTATCCGGTGGCTAAAGTGACCAGTGTGAAGCGTGATCCGGGTCAGCCATTCGCGTTGGTTAAAGCGATGCCGACGGCGATGTTGAATAAGAGTCGCCATCTGTTGCTGGTGGATATGCCCCAGGCGCTGACGCTGCCAGCTGAGCAGGAATCGGCCGGTGAAGGCAAGGTGACGGCAACGTCTGTGGAGGCGGCCGTCAGTGAACAATAAGCGTGGTGGTGGCTCGATTATTCTGGCGACCTTTCTGGTCGGTTTTATGCTCAGTCAGATGCCATTGCCTCACATGATTGAGTGGTTCCGCCCGGAGTGGGTGATCATGATTCTGATTTACTGGGTCATGGCGCTGCCGGAGCGGATCGGTTTGTTTTCTGCAGCAGCTGTGGGGCTGGGGCTGGATCTGATCAAGGGCAGCCCGCTCGGTCTTAATGTTATCTCGCTATTAGTTATCAGTTATCTGACGCTGTTGCTTTATAAGCGATTGAGGATGTTCCCGCTGGTACAGCAGGCTGTGATGGTAATGGTGCTGGTGGGTATTAATCAGTTGCTGTTCAACTGGGTACACGGGTTGCTGGGTACCCGTAATGATAATCTGATTTTCCTTCTTCCCGCTGTCATGAGTGGTCTGTTCTGGCCATGGTTGTTTGTGTTGCTGCGGGGCTTACGTCGTACTTTCCATGTCACCTGATTAAGCCGGATACCTGTTATGAGTGATCTGATTCTTGCTTCTGCATCGCCCCGTCGCTTTGAATTACTGCAGCAGATAGGCGTCAGCTGCACTCGTCGGCCCGTCGATATTCCTGAAATTCAACAGCCTGGTGAAGCGGCTGAAGTGTTTGTCGAACGGCTGGCACGTGAGAAAGCACAGGCGGGGGTAGCGGTGAGTGACCCCGGAGCTGTTGTGCTGGGATCCGATACGGTGGTGGTGCTGAACGGCGAAGTAATGGGCAAGCCCAGAGATAAAGCGGATGGAATCCGGATGCTGAAGTCTCTTTCCGATAATAATCATCAGGTTATGACCGCTATTGCGGTTGCTTGTGGGGAACAAATTCGTGCTACTGTAGTCACTACAGAGGTCCGCTTTCGTTGTTTATCAGATTCAGAATGCGACGCTTACTGGGAAACCGGTGAGCCACAGGATAAAGCGGGCGGTTATGGCATCCAGGGGCTGGGTGCAGTATTTGTTGCTGATATTTCAGGCAGTTATTCGGCGGTAGTGGGTTTACCTCTGCTGGAAACTGCTCAGTTGCTGGCCCATCATGGGATTGAGGTTTGGCAGAATGCGTGTAGGGACTGAGCATGAGTGAAGAGATTCTGATCAACTTTACCCCGATCGAGACCCGGGTTGCCGTGATTGAAAACGGTATGCCGCAGGAGATCTATATTGAGCGGGCTGAGCGGCGCGGTATTGTTGGCAATATCTACAAAGGTAAGGTTGTACGGGTGTTGCCGGGAATGCAGGCGGCCTTCGTGGATATTGGTCTCGAACGGGCGGCTTTTATTCATGTGGATGAACTGCAACAACCGAAAGATGAAGACGACAACGGTAAGGGCAGTTACGCCATTAACCGACTCCTGAGAGAAGGTCAGTCTCTGGTGGTGCAGGTTACCAAGGACCCGATTGGTACCAAAGGTGCTCGGCTGACGACCAATCTCTCTATCCCATCCCGCTATCTTGTGTATATGCCGGGTAATGAGCATATCGGTATCTCCCAGCGTATTGAGGACAGCGAAGAGCGTGATCGTCTGCGGGGGATGGTTGAATCGGTGGTTGCCGAACTGGATGATCAGGAAACCAATGTCGGTGGCTTTATTCTGCGTACAGTATCGGAAGGTGTTTCAGAATCTGAACTGAAGCAGGATGTGGTATTTCTGTGTCGTCTCTGGGAATCCATTGCCAGAAAGATTAAGGAGTTTTCTGCTCCTTCCTGTATCTACGAGGACCTGCCGCTGAATATGCGGGCGCTTCGGGATATGGCGCATTCCGGTGTTGAGCGAATCCGTATTGATTCCAAAGAGACATTTCAGAAGTCGAAAGAGTTTGCGACGGCGCTGGTACCAGAGATTGATACTATCCTGGAGTACTATCCGGGTGAGCGGCCAATCTTCGATCTCTATAATATTGAAGAAGAGATTCAGAAGGCACTGGGTCGCAAGGTTGAACTGAAATCCGGCGGCTATCTGATCTTTGATCAGACTGAAGCGATGACCACTGTGGATATCAATACCGGTGCCTATGTCGGACATCGGAATCTGGAAGAGACGATCTTCAAAACCAACCTTGAAGCGGCGACCGCAATTGGCCGGCAACTGCGCCTGCGTAACCTGGGTGGCATCATCATTATCGACTTTATCGATATGGCCGATGAGGATCATCAGCGTCAGGTATTACGCACTCTGGAACGGGTACTGGAACGGGATCATGTTAAGTGTAAGGTGACCGGTGTATCTGAGCTGGGCCTTGTCGAAATGACCCGTAAGCGGACCCGGGAAAGTCTTGAGCATGTGCTGTGTGAACCCTGTAGCCACTGTCAGGGTCGCGGCTCAATTAAAACGCCGGAAACTGTCTGCTACGAAATTTTCCGTGAGATCCTGCGTCAGCATCGTGCATACGATACCGATTCTTATCTGGTACTGGCAGCTGAGCGGGTTGTTGAGATGCTGCTGGATGATGCATCTGATCATGTCGCGGAACTGGAGGCCTTTATTGGAAAGACGATTCGATTCCAGGTTGAGCCGATGTATGGCCCGGAACAGTTTGATGTTGTGCTGCGATAAGCATATGAACCGGTTCTTTTCTCAGAACTGAAGCTGATCGGGTAATACGTGTCTTCCTCCTCTACAATTCTCCGGGTGCTGGTCCGCTGGTCGGGCTGGGCTCTGGTGATCCTTATTTTGTTGGTGGCGTTGCTGACAGTTGCGTTACGTCAGCTGCTGCCAGGAATCAGTGAGTATCGCGATGAAATTCAGAGTTATCTGAGCGAGCGGTTACGCACTGAAGTCACTATTGGTGCAATTCATGCCAGTTGGGAAGGGCGCTATCCTACGCTGCTGATTCAGGATCTGAACATCGCGGATCATCGTTCGCGGGTGGTAGGTCAGGTCAGCTCTGATCAGATAATCCTGGGGCTGAACCCTGTCAGCTCAGTGATGACAATGCAGCCTGTGCTCAGCAAGGTTGAGATCTGGGCGCTGAAGACCGATCTGAAACTGCGATCTCCAGAGCCCAAGGCAGAACCGCAGGACGCACCCTCTTTCGATGCAAGTACTGCTGTTGATCCGCTGGCAGCGCTCTGGTTACAGCCCCATATTTTTTTCTATGACAGCGAGATTGATTTGACGCTGCCTTCCGGAGCAGAGCTGCGGGTGACCAGTGAGCGGATTAACCTCGAAAACAGTACTGGTCAGCACCACTTTATTGGCGAACTGGAAGTTGAGCATCAGCAGCGGGTGGCTGCTGCTAAGCTGGTTATTGAATCTGACAGTCACCGCTTTGATCCGGCCACGAACAATATCGACTTCTATTTCAAACTGGCTGGATTTGATAACCATCTGCTGGCCCTGGGGCGGGAAGTGTTACCCCTGCCGATGCAGCTTGAGCAGCTGGAATTCAGTTCGGAATTCTGGGGTAACTGGTCGGAAGGACGTCTGACAAAACTGCACGGCAGTCTGGAAGCTGACCTGTTTGAGCTTATTCCTGAACAACCCGATCGTCAGAAGCTATTGGTGCAGGACTTTGCGACTGATTTTGCTCTGCTGCAGCCTGAAACGGGCAACTATCAGCTGCAGTTGCGCGAATTCACCTCTTTACTGAATAACCAGCCACTGTTGTTGCCGGAACTGATTGTTGATTATCAGCAGGACCGCCTGACTGCGGTATCGTCCCGATACCTGGATCTTGCTCAGTTGAATGCGCTGGCTATTGCCCAGCCACGATTACCGGCAGAGGTTGTCGAGGCATTACAGCAGGTGGATGTTACCGGTGAGGTGCATAATCTGCAGGTTAGCTGGCCACAGAGCGGCACTGGGGATTCCCAGGACTGGCTGAATCTGAGCGCCAGAGCGGATCTGCAGCAGCTCAAGGTTGAGGCAGCTTATGGTGCCCCCGGGATGTCTGGTATCGATGGCCGTCTGGAGCTGGACTATGATGGTCAGGGCATTGTGGGTCGGGTCGACCTGGTGAGCGATAATTTCGGGTTGTTTATCCCTGATATCTATAAAGCAGGCTGGCAATTCAGCGCCGCCCGGGGTGTTACACATATCCGCTTTGTTGATGATGTACTGCATCTGAGCAGTGAATATGCCCAGCTCAGTAAACCGGGTATTAATGCCGATGGCCGCTGGAGTCTCTACCTGCCAATGGATCGTATGCAGGAAAGTGAACTGACGCTACTGATCGGGGTTAAGAATTCTGACGGATCTCTGGCGCCGGAGCTGATCCCGGACTTTGAAGTGGATCCCGAGATTAAGCGTTGGGTTGAGGCTTCCGTGAAGCAGGGGACCGTGAAACAGGGTGGTTTTCTGCTGCATACGGAAACCCGGGATGTACCGACCCGGCAGTCGCCAACGGTACAGATGTTCATGGACATTGACGAGGCAGAAGTCGCCTATGATCCGGGCTGGCCTGCAGTCAGCAATGCCCGGGCGAATCTGTTGCTGCGTGATCAGGGACTGGAAATCAATGTCCCGGAAGGCCGTATACTGAACAGTAAGATTGGTCATGGCTGGGTGTATTTGCCACCGGGAGAGCAGGCGTTGAAAGTCATCGGGCATGTCTCTGGTGATGGGGCGGATATCGTAACGACATTGCTGAATAGCCCGGTGATGTCTTCAGGTGGAGAGGAGTTCAACAGTTGGAAGGTCTCCGGTAACGCGGTAACCAGTCTTGATCTGACAATTCCTTTACAGGGCGGCCAGGAGCCAACGGTGGATGTTGCCAGTGTGCTGACAGATGCCCGTCTTGTTTCTGAGTCCCGCCAGCTGAACTTCAATTCTGTGAATGGGCGTATCGCCTATCAGAATGCCAGAGGGCTGTATGCGGAGGCACTGACCGGGACACTGTTCGGGCAACCAATGCAGGCCAGTATTGATACTGTAGGAAGCGGGACAAAACAGCGTATTCGCACCCGTCTCAATTCATCCGTGGATATGGATACGCTCAGAAAGTGGAGCGGTATCGAGCAGCTTAAACTGGCCAGAGGGCTGCAGAAATATCAGGCTGAGCTGGCTATATGTACCCGGGCTGATTGTGCTTCTCTGACATTGAAAAGCGACCTGAAAGATACTCAGTTGAGTCTGATGCCGCCGTATAGCAAAGCCAGAGGCTCGCGGATGCCACTGACTGTTCAGACTGACTTTAATGCGCCCCAGACTATCTATATCTCTCTGGCAGATGATCTTAAGGCACAGTTGCTGGTTGATAACGATGTGTTCAGGAAAGGGACTCTGGCCTTCGGTACCGCACCTTCACTTCAGAGTAGCACCGGACTCAGTGTTCTGGGTCGTATTCCGCAGCTGGATGTTGAGGCGCTGATCGATCTGCTACAGCGTGCAGGAGTGTGGGGTGATAACGATAGCCCTGCTTCTACCACTGCTGCGAAGACTGAAGTGCTGGCTGTGAGTGCTGATGTGGCTGTCGGAGGACTGAAAATCTCAGGTTATGTCCTGGAGAATGCTTCGCTCCGACTGCGGAGGGAGCCTGCAGGTTGGAATCTCTCGGTAGAGAATCCAGATAGTCGGGGACAGATCAGCCTGCCGGATCAGGGCCTCAGTCAGGTGAAATTTGACCGGCTTGATCTGGATGCACTGTTAGCATCGAAGCAGGAATCTGAAGGTGCTGAAGATAGCCAGTCAGACGCTGATAACCTCAAGCCAGGGCAGTTGATTAATCTGAACGCGGATATCTCAGAGTTACTGTTTAAACAGAAAAACTGGGGGCGCTGGCAGTTCGCACTGCGCAGCAGTGACGGTCAGACCCGGATCGAGGATATCAGCGGCCAGGTGGGAGAGATGTCGATACAGGGTTCTCTTGGCTGGTTACCGGAGACAGCTGAACAGCCAGACCGCTCAAGGCTGGTGCTTCAGCTGAGTGACCAGAAGCTGGCTAAAACGCTGGAAACTGCGGGTTTTGAACCGATTCTGAGATCGAATAATTTTAAGGCGAGTCTGAACCTGGGCTGGCCGGGAGCGCCCTGGGCGTTTGAGCTGGCTGAGACCGGTGGTCAGGCTGGCTTCGATATCCGGGATGGTCAGTTAGTCGGAGCGGGAAGTGGTACGGGCTTCCTGCGGGTGTTCGGTATCCTCAATATGAACGCTATCGGCCGCCGCCTGCAGCTGGACTTTGCGGATCTGTTTGCCAAAGGAATCAGCTTTGACCGTATGAAAGGGGATTATCGTATCCGACAGGGGGTGGCTACGACCCGTGAACCATTCATCATGCGTGGACCGTCGGTCGATATGGCGATTACCGGAGATATTGATCTGGTGGCGGAGACAGTTGATCAGCAGATGGCTGTTACATTACCGGTGACGGAAAATATCCCTCTTGCCGCAGTGATCCTGGGGGCGCCGCAGGTTGCTGGTGTGGCTTTCCTGCTTGATAAGCTGATTGGTGATGAGGTGAAAGAAAAGCTGGCTACCGTCAGCTATACCATGAAGGGTGACTGGAGTGATCCTCAGGTTGAGTTACTGCAGCAGAAACAGGATTCTGATGCGGAGAAAACCGGGGAGGTGATTATTCCTGGTGAGGGCGACGCACGATAGCGATCGCCCAAACGCAGAAAGGGGTGTAATACCGATCAGAGACGGGCTTCAGCACGTTCTCTGAGGTACTTAAACAGCTTTTTGCCAGCACCGGCAGGCTTACCCTGTTTGGCTTCTTTCTGGGCATTGCGCAGCAGCTGGCGCAGATGCTGAATATCCGCTTCCGCATCTTCTTCCAGATAGGCCTGCAGGTCATTATTATCACCACCTATCAGACGATCGCGCCAGCGCTCCAGTTTGTGGAAAATCTGCAGATGAGCCTGCTTACCTGCTTCAAAGCGGTCCAGAGCCTGTTGAATTGCTTCAGCATCTTCGCCGCGCATCAAACGGCCGATATACTGCAATTGGCGGCGAATCGCTTCTGAGCGTGGCTGCAGGCGCTTAGCCTCCAGTACCGCACGGCGTAGATCATCACCCATTGGTACTTTGTCCAGCTGCTCCTGATTCAGCTCAGGGAGTTGGGCGCCAATGGCCTGTAATGCTTCCATTTCCCGCTTTCGCTGGGTTTTTGATACCCACTCTTCATCAAACTCATCGTGGGATTCAAACTCGTCGTGTTGACTCATAACTCTCTCTTAACACTTGTCAGCCCGGCTGTTGAAGAAGGGCTCTTTTACTATCAGCGAATCAGCTGTAGAACACTGTCGCCAGCCCCAGAAAGGCAAGGAAGCCGACCACATCAGTAATTGTTGTCAGTAGAACGCTGCCAGCCAGCGCCGGATCAATGCCCCAGGCTTTCAGTATAATCGGTAGCAGTGTACCGGCCAGGGCGGCGGCAAACAGATTAATAACAATTGCGCAGGCGATAATCGCACCGATGGTCATATCCTGAAACCAGACCACTGCGATGGCAGCCACGACCAGTGCCCAGAGTACACCGTTCAGTGTCCCTACGACCAGCTCCCGGTTCAGCAGCCAGCCTGCGTTAGCTTTTTCTACGTGGCCCAGCGCCTGACCACGGATCATCAGTGTCAGAACCTGACTACCGGCAATGCCGCCCATACTGGCGACGATCGGCATCAGTACAGCCAGCGCAACCACTTTCTCGATGGTGTCTTCAAACACACCGATCACCGCTGACGCAATAAATGCGGTAATCAGGTTGATACCCAGCCATACTGCACGGCGGCGGGTGGTTTTCATGATCGGTGCAAAGGTATCTTCATCTTCGTCGAGACCTGCCATGCTCATCAGAGAGTGATCGGCATCCTCCCGGATTACGTCAACCACGTCATCGATGGTGATACGGCCGAGCAGTTTGTTGTTCTCGTCTACTACCGGAGCCGATACCAGGTCTTCCTGTTCGAACAGCTGGGCAACCTTGCTGTCTTCCATATCCGCTTCGATGGCATGGGTTTCGGTGATCATCATCTCCCGCACAGTGGCAGTCGGATCACTTACCAGCATGGTTCGCAGTGGCAGGGTGCCGATAAACGAGTCTTTCCTGCTGACCACGAACAGGCTATCGGTCATCTCCGGCAGTTCATCGTGGCGGCGCAGGTATCGCAGCGCTGCTTCAATGGAGATATCTGGCCGTACGGTGATGGTGTCGGTATTCATCAGGCCGCCGGCGGTGTCTTCTGGATAGGACAGGACTTTTTCCAGACGCTCACGGTTTTGGTGGTCCATCGAACGCAGCAGTTCATGCATTACCCGTTCGGGCAGCAGCTGCATCATATCCGCCAGGTCGTCGGTCTCGAGAGATTCTGAGATCGCCAGTACCTCGGAGGTATCCATGGTGCTGAGAATCTCTGCCTGCACATCGTCACCCAGCTCCTGCAGTACATCAGCTTCATTTTCGCTGCTAACCATGCTCCACAGCAGGCGTCGCTCTTTGGGCGGCGATTTGTCCAGCAGATGGGCAACCTCTGACGGGCGCAGGGTTTTATTCAGGGTATAACTGATCTGCCTGAACTCACCCTCTTCGAGGGCTGTATTCAGCTTATCGAGTTCGCTCTCATTAGTGATGGCGTTCATACCTGAATCCCGGGCAGATGAGGAGGGCGTTATTACGAGGCTTGGGCAGGCATTACCTGACTCTGGTGTCGTATCCAGAGCCTATTATAGCGAATTGTTTTTAAAGGAATAAGACCGGAAAGATTATTCTTCTTCGTCAAACCGGTTGTTGATCAGCGTTTCGATAGCTTCCAGGGCTTGCTGTTCATCTTCGCCGCTGGTGGTGATGGTCAGTTCAGTTCCTTTGCTGGCAGCCAGCATCATCACTGACATAATACTCTTGCCATCAACCTGGCGACCGTCTTTCTGAAGTTGAATATCAGCAGAGAAAGAGGTGGTCACATTGATCAGTTTCGCCGCGGCACGGGCATGCAGGCCGAGTTTATTGATGATGGTGATCTGTTTTTCCAGCATGATGTTCCTGATAATCCTTATTTCAGCTCACGATGACGTATCTGGACATTATCCATAGATGAGCGGAAATGACCAGCCAGCCGCTCGGCGATGAAAACTGAACGATGCTGTCCGCCGGTGCAGCCGATACCGATGGTGATATAGCTGCGGTTGTTCTGCTCAAACCTGGGTAACCAGCGCTCCAGATAACGGATTATATCGTCGAGCATCTCCTGAACATTCGGTTGTGATTCGAGAAAACCAATCACCGGATCTTCCTGCCCGGTATGACCCCGTAGTTCAGGAATCCAGTAGGGGTTGGGCAGACATCGAACGTCAAAAGTAAAGTCGACATCCAGCGGTACACCGTGCTTAAACCCGAATGATTCAAACTGCAGTGACAGCTCCTGTTCCGGACGCTGCGCAACCCGGAGTTTGATGCTGTCGCGTAGCTCATAGAGCGACATACGGGTGGTATCAATACGGATGTTGGCGAGATCTGCCAGCGGCTCCAGCAGTGTCCGTTCTGCGACAATGGCATCCTGCAGGCCTTGCTCGCCGTCCGATAACGGGTGTTTGCGACGGGTTGCACTGTAACGCTTCAGCAGGGTCGCTTCGGCGCTGTCGAGAAACAACAGTTCGCAGGTCAGCCCCAGAGTCTGGCGCAGTTGTGTGAATATTTCCGGAAACTTCTGCAGGTTGCTGTGCAGGTTGCGGGCGTCAATGCTGACGGCAAGTTGATCCGGATGCTCCGGTTCAATCAGGATCTGGCCCACCAGTTCCGGTAGCAGTGCCGCTGGCAGGTTATCGATACAGTAGAAGCCGACATCTTCCAGTGCCTGCAGGGCGGTGGATTTACCTGAGCCGGAGCGGCCACTGATAATGATCAGCTTCATGTCGGTTAACTCTGTTGATAGCCAGTGGCTGCAGTGTAGAGCGCATCGTCAGACTCAGCCTGCCGCAGTCGTTCACGGAAGTTTTCCTGACTGAACAGTTCAGCCAGATTGCCCAGAGTCTGGAGGTGCTGGTCGCAGGCTTCAGCGGGGACCAGAAGGATAAACAGGAGATCAACCGGACGACCATCAATAGCGTCAAAGTCGATTGCTTCCCGAAGTTGAATCAGTAGTCCGATGGGACTCTGATAGTCAGTTAAGCGGCAGTGAGGGATGGCGACACCTTCGCCAATACCTGTGCTGCCCAGGCGTTCCCGATTGATCAGGCCGGTAAATATCTCGTCAGCAACCAGTTCCGGGTGCTGTTCAGCGATATGTTGCGCGGCGATCTCCAGAACACGCTTTTTACTGCCCCCCTCAAGGGCGCACAGCGCTCTTGAGGGTGCTAATAATTCCGAAATCAGCATTGGCTTATATTATTTGTGATTCTTCAGCTTTTCTTTGTGTTTGATTACCTGACGGTCCAGCTTGTCGATCAGGCCGTCAATAGCTGCATACATGTCATCATGTTCGTGGGATGCAAACAGTTGACCACCGGCCACATGGACATCAGCTTCCGCTTTCTGGCGGGTTTTCTCAACGCTCAGAGTGACCTGTGCATTGGTGATGTTATCGAAATGACGCTCCAGCTTCTCAAACTTGGTTTCTACATAGTTGCTCATTGATTCAGTCAGTTCGACGTGATGGCCAGTAATGTTGATCTGCATGGCATTCTCCTAGTTATTTGGATCAGCAATCTTGAATCGGGTCAGACCCGTTGTTCCATGAATAAAAGTATTAAACCAGACGCTTCCGCTCATTAGAAGGCGGAATGTTCAGGGATTCCCGGTATTTTGCAATGGTTCTCCGGGCGACATTAATTCCCTGCTCGTCCAGCAGTTGGGCTATCTTGTTATCACTCAGCGGTTTTGCAGGATTCTCTGCAGCAACCAGTTTCTTGATCAGTGCGCGAATTGCGGTGGATGAACAGGTGCCACCACTGGCGGTTGCTACATGGCTGGAGAAGAAGTACTTCAGCTCGAAAATGCCCCGCGGGGTGTGCATAAACTTCTGGGTGGTTACCCGCGAAATAGTTGATTCATGCATCTCTACCGCTTCCGCAATATCGTGCAATACCATCGGGCGCATCGCCTCATCGCCATGTTCAAGAAAGCCTTCCTGACGGGCAACAATCTCACGGGTCACTTTTAATAGTGTGTCGTTACGGCTCAACAGGCTTTTAATAAACCAGCGGGCTTCCTGAAGGTGGTTTTTCAGGTAGGTATTGTCCGGGCTGTTATCGGCGCGCTTGATCAGATCGGCGTAACCATCGTTTATGCGCAGTTTGGGAGCCACTTCAGGGTTCAGATGCACTTCCCAGATGCCGCGCTCTTTTCGTACCAGTACGTCCGGGATAACGTATTCTGACTGGCTGCTGGTAATCATGGCGCCGGGTTTAGGATTCAGGGTCTGAATCAGACTGATAACCTGCTGCAGCTGAGGTTCCTTCAGCCGGGCTTTACGCATCAACTGCTTATAGTCGTGGTTACCCAGCAAGTGGATGTACTGATTCACAACTTTCAGTGCTTCGTTTCTGAAAGCGGTGTCGTCCGGTAGCTGTTGCAGCTGAATAGCCAGGCATTCACTCAGATCCCTTGCCGCAACACCGGCGGGATCAAACTGCTGTACTCTGCGTAGTACCGCCTCAATCTCATCCATCTCAATGCTGTTGAGCTGCTCATCATTCTGAGCCTGAAAATGTTCCAGAATGGCTTCAAGAGCCACCGTCAGGTAACCATCGGTATCGATACCATCGATGAGGCTGGTCGCGATCAGCTGATCGACTTCACTCATCGGTGTCAGATTGAGCTGCCAGTAAAGATGGTCCTGCAGGGTTTCGTCGGCGCTGTCATTCGACTCCAGTGCCATTTCTGCAAAGTCATTGCTGACCGAGGAGGATGTACCTGCGGTCTGAAAGGTGTCTTCCCAGTTGCTGTCTGTTGCCAGTTCATCCGGAATATTCTCACTCCAGTCACTGTCGGCTACCTGAGTCTCTTCGGTGTGATTGTCGGTGGCAGAATCAGTGGCTGTTTCGGCAGCGGAAGGGGAGGAGAGTGTTTCATTCTCAGCGTCGTTGCTGGTCTGAGACGGTCCCTCTTCTTCGGTCACTTCCAGCATGGGATTGGATTCCAGGGCTTCCTGGATTTCCTGCTGCAGATCAAGCGTTGAGAGCTGCAACAGACGGATAGCCTGCTGTAGCTGGGGAGTCATGGTCAGTTGTTGACCGAGTTTTAAGTGTAACGCTTGCTTCATAGAGAATCGCTTTGGTATTACAAACTTACAGTCGGAACTGCTCGCCCAGATAGGCTTCTTTAACCTGCTGATTACTCAGTATATCCTCAGGAGTCCCTGCTGCAAGAATATAACCTTCACTGACAATATAGGCGTGTTCGCAGATGTCCAGGGTTTCACGGACATTGTGATCAGTGATCAGCACGCCGATACCCTTGCTTTGCAGGTGGCGTACGGTCTGTTTTATATCGCTGACTGATATCGGATCGACGCCGGCAAAAGGTTCGTCAAGCAGGATGAAGGTCGGTTCGGTGGCTAATGCTCTGGCTATCTCCACACGACGTCGTTCACCGCCGGAAAGGCTCATGCCCAGACTGTTACGCAGGTGGGTGATATGGAACTCTTCCAGCAACTCGTCCAGCTTCTGCTTCTGTTCTGAGCGGCTCAGCTCTTTGCGCGTTTCAAGGATCGCCATAATATTGTCCTGCACGCTGAGCTTGCGGAAAATAGAGGCTTCCTGAGGCAGGTAGCCGATCCCTTTGCGGGCTCTGCCGTGCATCGGGTCATGAGTGAGATCCTCATGGTCGATGCGCACCCGGCCCTGGTCCGCGTCAACGAGACCAACAATCATGTAGAAACAGGTGGTTTTGCCTGCACCATTGGGCCCCAGCAGGCCAACGATTTGGCCGCTGTCGATAGTCATCGAGACATCTTTAACAACAGCGCGGCTTTTGTAGCTTTTAGCCAGATTTAAAGCTTCCAGTCGACTCATTGAGTATCGGCATCCGTGGCAGGCGAATTATTGGTCGGCGTTTTGGGTTTCGGCTGAATCACCATCTGTACCCGTTCACTCTGGCCCTGAGTTTTGTTACCGCTGAACGCATTAACAGTGCTCTTCTGCATATCGTATATGATCTTGTTACCACTGAAGCGATCGCTGCCCTGGGTGACTTTAGCCTTGCCAGTGATAACCAGCTCTTCTGTGCGGACATTGTAATCCAGAACCTTGCCATATGCATGGGTTAAAGGTTCATCGACTTCGGGTTGCTGCTGGAAGTGTGCCAGCTCTCCGCGGGCAATAATAGTCGTGACACTGCCTTCTTGGTTCTGGCGAATTTCGATGACCTGACCAGCGATTTTCATGCTGCCCTGGCTCAGTTCAACATTACCCTGATAGCGGGTGATACCGGTTTGTTCGTTGCGGCTGGCGCTGTCGGCGCTGATATGGATCGGCTGCTCCGCGTCGGTTGGAAGCGCAGATACACCTGGACTGACAAACATCGGCAGCGCGACAATGGCGGCCTTGAGTCCGATTGCCCGAAACTTAGTCAACATGATGAATACCCTTTACATCGGAGAGTAGTTTTATCACTCCGGTAGCGGAGTCTATCTCCATCCCTACCGCTGTTGTAGTGCCTGTCTGATTCGATAATGTCACTGGTTCAGCTGTCTCTGCAAACTCTTTTTTCGGATAGATCAGTAACGATTCTGTTTTCAGAGTGCTGGCCAGCTCAGGATCTGGATGGTCCTGCAGAACGACCTTGCCCGCCAGAGTAACCAGTTCATTGGAATCAGCAATAATGCCGGTCTCGCTGGTCGCTATTTTGGTGGGATGTCTGGCGTCGAATATCTGTAGCTTCGGATTGACCAGCAGTGTCTGCTGCAGGGCTGGCTGGTGCTCAAGCTGAGATGACTCCAGATGCTGATGGAGTGATCCGCCGGTGCTGAAATCACGGATGCTACCGTTGATTATGTAGTAATCGGACTGTTGGTGGGCGTCATTCGGTGGCGGTGGAACGATCCGGGTCTGACGGGCCTCATCAAGCCCCAGATAGATCACTACCGGAATCATCACGATGATAACCGCAATAAGGCGGATGCGCCCTGACAACATTACAGATACTCGTTGTACAGTGCCTGGAGCTTGTCCTGGCCACGGAGGATCATTTCACAGAACTCACGGCCGGCACCATTACCCGCGGTGCGTTCGGTTATCCAGTCAGCATGTTCAGCAACAAAGGGGTGTCCGCTATTAACGGTAGCACCGAACTTCACCGCACGAATAGCTGCCAGATCCGGCAGGTCATCACCGATGTAGGCAGTATTGTCTGCCGTAAAACCGGTATCCTGCCAGAGCTCTTTCAGCGCTGTCAGCTTGTCTTCCCGCCCCTGGTAAAGATAGTCGATACCCAGAGACTGAACCCGGCGTTCAACCTGTGGCGAGGTGCGGCCGGTGATAATGGCTGTTTTGATGCCACATTGAGCCAGCATCTTGATCCCCAGGCCGTCGAGAGTATTGAAGTTCTTTACTTCAGTGCCATCGGCCAGGAAGTTCAGTTTGCCATCAGTCAGTACGCCGTCGACATCAAATACCGCCAGTTCAATTCCGTTTAATAGCGGTCGCAGAGCTTCATTTAATTCAGTTTGCATCAGATCACTCCGGCTTTCAGCATGTCGTGCATGTTCAGAGCACCGACGGGACGGCCCGCTGCATCAAGTGCGACCAGTGCGTTAATTTTTTTATCCTGCATAATCTGCAGAGCTTCGGCAGCAAGAATATCGCTTTCCACCGTGGTGCAGTCGCGGGTCATTACTTCACTGATCGGCGTGCTTTTCATATCCACTTCATGGTCGAGTGAACGGCGCAGGTCACCGTCGGTGAATATGCCCTGCAGAATGCCTGCTTCATTGACGACAGTGGTCAGGCCCAGGCGTTTACGGGTCACCTCCATCAGGGCGTCATGCAGCAGGGTTTTATCCGATACCATGGGGACATCGTTGCCTTTGTGCATGATGTCCGAGACCTTCAGTAGCAGGCGGCGACCCAGGCTGCCACCGGGGTGGGAAAACGCGAAATCTTCGGCGCTGAAGCCTCGTGCTTCTAACAGCGCAATTGCCAGCGCGTCACCAATAACCAGTGAGGCAGTGGTGCTGGATGTTGGTGCCAGATCCAGTGGACAGGCTTCGCTTTCAATCGCAACATTCAGATTGGCGTCAGCACTGCGGGATAATGTAGAAGATGGATTTCCCGTGATGCTGATCAATGGCGCGTTCATACGCTTAATCAGAGGCAGGATGGACAGTACTTCACCTGTTTCGCCGGAGTTGGACAGAGCGATTACAACATCATCCCGGGTGATCATACCCAGATCACCGTGACTGGCTTCGCCAGGGTGTACAAAGAAAGATGGAGTGCCGGTTGATGCGAGAGTCGCGGCCATTTTTTTGCCAATATGGCCGGATTTACCCATGCCGGTAACAATTACCCGACCGTTACAGTTCAGAGCCAGTTCACAGGCTTTGCTGAAATCTTCATTAAGATGCTGAAGCAGTGTATCAACGGCATCACGCTCCATTTCGATAGTACGGCGAGCGGATGCCAGAAAATCCAGTTCTTTATTCATACTGATGTGGTGTGTTCCCGTCTCAGTTAGTTGTGCAGCGGTATTAAACGCTCATTGTGTATAGCAGTACCAGATAGGCGATATAAGCTGTTAGCAGGAAGCCACCTTCCACTCTGCTGATTCGTGGTGGTTTCTGAATCAGTGCCAGCACAGCCAGTAGTAACGTCAGCCCCAGTGTTACCCCATAGTCTCGCCACAGGACTTCGAAATCAAGTGTGATGGGGGCCAGTAAACCCGGTACAGCCATAACAGCTGCAATATTAAAAATGTTGGAGCCAACAACATTACCCAGGGCGATATCAGTGTGACCTTTCAGGGCGCTGGCGACGGACGCGGCCAGTTCCGGAAGGCTGGTACCAATAGCTACGATTGTCAGACCGATAATAAGTTCACTGACACCCAGCGCCAGAGCAACTTCTGTTGCACCCCATACCAGTAACCGGGAACTTCCGGCCAGTAGCAGGAGTCCTATGACCAGCCAGAGAATAGCGCGGTTGGTCGGCAGGTCCGGTAGCTCTTCATCGTCTTCGGATTCATCATCGCCGGCATCGCGCTGAAAACGTGCGAACAGATACAGGCAGAGTAACAGTGCTGCACAGAGTAGCAGTGCATCAAATCTGCCAAGATAAAGGTCGTAGAGTACAAAACCGGCCAGCAGCGTAACGGCGACCAGAAGCGGTACTTCCTGCTTCAGTACTTTGGATTTAACCGGCAGTGGCGCGATCAGGGCAGTAACACCCAGCACTAAGCCGATGTTGGCAATGTTTGAGCCCAGTGCATTACCGATTGCCAGACCGCCTGCGCCAGTTGTGGCAGCCATTGTTGAGACCAGAATTTCCGGTGCGGAGGTGCCGAAAGATACGACAGTCAATCCAATCAGCATCGGCGACATGCCAAAGTTTTTGGCTGTAGCTGCGGCGCCGATAACAAAACGGTCAGCGCTCCAGACCAGAACGATGAAACCGATTATAAGTGCGATGATTGGATAGAGCATGGGCCTCAGATTCAGCTGTGATTAAAACGGAGGCCTATTTAATGAAGAATCGCAGGCATGTGCAAGGGGCCAGAGCCACAAGAGGGGATTTTATTCCCGTTTATCCCGGACAGTGGTATAGTTTTCGCCCATTTTGTATGCTGCAACTGCGTTATAACAGGTGGCGTTGCGGCATTCGGGGTAGGGATGTCGACGGCGTCAGAACATGGAGTGATGGTTGTATGTTCTGGTTTTCCGAGACCGGTGATCCCGGACGTTATCATTTATGAGTTTTATCCGTTATGGATTTCTTTGACGATACTATTATCGATATTCAGCAGCTGACTTTCAGCCGTGGCGAGCGGGTTATCTACAATAATGTGGATATCAAAATCCCTCGTGGCAAAATTACCGCGATTATGGGGCCCAGCGGGACCGGTAAAACGACGTTGCTGAAACTGATTGGCGGCCAGATAAAACCGGATTCCGGATCTATTCTGTTGGACGGCGATGATATTCCGCGGCTGGGGCGCAAGCAGCTGTTTAATGTGCGCGAAAAAATGGGCATGTTGTTTCAGAGTGGCGCTCTGTTCACCGATATGACGGTGTTTGAGAATGTCGCTTTCCCAATCCGGATACACACTGATCTGCCAGACGATATGATCCGTGATGTGGTGCTGATGAAATTGCAGGCCGTCGGTCTGCGCGGCGCTTCCCGTCTGATGCCAAGTGAACTTTCCGGAGGCATGGCACGCAGGGTTGCCCTGGCCCGGGCTATCGCTCTGGATCCACAACTGGTGATGTACGATGAGCCGTTCACCGGACAGGATCCGATTGCCATGGGTGTACTGGTCAATCTGATTAAACGTCTGAATAACGCTCTGGGTCACACCAGCATCATCGTTTCCCATGATATTCAGGAAACGCTGGGTATTGCGGACTATATTTATCTGATCGCTGATTCCAAGGTGATCGCTCAGGGAACCCCTGAAGAGTTGAAACATGTGGTTTCCTCTCAGGTGCGCCAGTTTATGGAAGGACTGCCTGACGGGCCTGTACCGTTCCACTTCCCGGCGGATGATTACTACACAGACCTGATGAAGGGGCACGGATGAAAGCACTGATTGACTGGGTTCAGGGAATTGGCAGCGATACTCTGCACCGACTGTCGGCGCTGGGGAGGGCAGGGTTGATTCTGGCGCAGGCGTTGATTGCCAGACCGACACCGGCACAGTCATTCCCATTACTGATTCGCCAGCTTTACTTTGTCGGCGTGTTGTCGCTGATCATTATTGTTGTTTCCGGGCTGTTTATCGGCATGGTGCTGGGGCTGCAGGGCTATACTATCCTGGTGGATTACGGCTCCGAGCAGGCCGTGGGACAGATGGTCGCACTGAGTCTGGTGCGGGAGCTGGCGCCGGTGGTGACAGCCCTGCTGTTTGCCGGGCGAGCCGGATCGGCGCTGACGGCTGAAATTGGTCTTATGAAGGCTACCGAGCAGCTTTCCAGTATGGAAATGATCGGGGTCGACCCTCTGCGACGGATTATAGCGCCGCGCTTCTGGGCCGGATTTATCAGTTTGCCGATTCTGGCGATGATCTTCAGCGCTGTAGGTATCTGGGGCGGTATGCTGGTCGGTGTTGACTGGCTGGGGATCTATGAGGGTTCATTCTGGGCCAATATGCAGAACTCGGTCGATTTTTTTGATGACGTGGTCAATGGCCTGATTAAAGCTCAGGTGTTTGGTCTGGTAGTGACCTGGATCGCGGTATATCAGGGCTATGACTCGGTACCTACTTCGGAAGGGATCAGTCAGGCAACAACTAAAACCGTTGTATATTCCTCTCTGGCGGTGCTCGGAGTGGACTTTATTTTGACAGCATTGATGTTTGGAGATCTGTAAGCATGCGTATTCGCGGTGTTGAACTGGGCGTAGGGATTTTTATGCTGGCCGGGGCTATTGCGCTGGCTGTTCTGGCATTGAACGTCAGCGGTCTGAACCTGTCCAAGCAGGAGGGTTCTTATAAAGTGTATGCGCTGTTTGAAAATATCGGTGGTCTGACCCCTCGTTCAAAAGTAACGATGTCAGGGGTGACGATCGGTCAGGTGACTTCAATCACGCTCGACTCTGACCAGCTGATGGCACGGGTTGAGATGGAAATTTACAAAGATATCGACTATCTCTCTGTGGACAGCTCAGCTTCGATTCTGACGGCTGGACTGCTGGGTGAAAAGTATATCGGAGTGACAACTGGCGCAGACGACGAGATGCTGTCAGAGGGTGATTACATTGAAGATACTCAGTCAGCTCTGGTGCTTGAGGAGCTGGTCGGTAAGTTCCTGTTCAATCAGGCAACTGAGTAACGAAGGAGAGAGTTATGAAGCAGTTTTGCTCTGTATTTAAAGTTGTGTTGCTGATGCTGGTGTTTACCGGCACGCAGTCTGTTCAGGCCAGCTGGGAAGAAAGCCGTACCGTGGTTGATGGAGCCATGGCTGAGATGATGCAGATTCTGGAAACTCCGGAGCTGCAGGAGGATGCCGCAGAGGGTGAATTGCTTACCCGGATTGAAACCATTCTTGATCCGGTTGTCGATTTTGAATATGTCGCTAAACGGGTCATGGGTAAGTATTACCGTCGCGCTTCAGCCGAACAGCGTGATGCCTTCTCCGGGGCATTCCGCGATACCCTGATCCGCACCTATTCTAAGTCTCTGGCTGAGTTTGACCTTGAGCGTTATGAAATGGCACCTGAGGGTAAGCCAAGCCCGAAACCGAACAAACAGATCGTCAGTGTCTATGTCTATTCCAGTACCGGTCAGCGCTATACCCTGGTGTATTACATGCTGAAGCAGGATTCTGGCTGGCAGGCTGTGAATGTTCTGGTTGATGGTATTAATCTGCGTCTGAACTTCAAGAATCAGTTTGCCGACATGGTCTCCCGCGCTAAAGGCGATGTTGGTCAGGTTGTTGCTGACTGGCAGTCACTGGTGGCGATTGATTCTGACGATGAGAAATCAGCTGAGGGGGCTTGATGAGTCATCAGGTATCACAGTCTGACGGACGTATCCTGCTCAGTGGAGATCTGGTGTTCTCCCGGGCGACGGCATTACGCTGGCAGCTGGAAAAACTGATCGGCCAGTCGCAGGGGCGGGTACTGGTTGATTTTGAACATGTCGAGCGCGTCGATAGCTCAGCGTTGTCGCTCTGGCTCTGCCTGGAACGTCATGCAGAGCCACGCGGTGTGGAGTTGGTGGCCCTGAATGTGCCTGAAGAGCTGCATTCGATCGCCCGTCTGGCAGGTCTGACCGATATCGGTCTGGCCTGATCCGGAATTGTGGCCGCAGAGTATGCGGCCATCGCCTTTTAAGGAATAATCAGCTATTATTCCCCGCTTACTATTTTTCCCAATTTAATCGGTATTTTTCATGCAGATCGAAGACGTAAAACAGATTCTGGAAGCCCAGCTGGAAGGGTGCGAAGTATTTCCCGAAGGTGAAGGCTGTAATTTTCAGGTCACCGTCGTAGGCGATATTTTTGAGGGTCTGCGGCCGGTTAAAAAACAGCAGATGGTTTATGCCTGTCTGGCAGACCAGATCGCTGATGGCAGCATCCATGCGCTGACAATCCGTACTTTCACCCGTGCCCAGTGGGCTGAGCAGCAGAACTGATAGCTGGCGAGATCATATCAATGGATAAACTGATTATTTCCGGCGGTAACCGTCTGGAAGGTGAAGTACGTATTTCCGGAGCCAAGAACTCCGCTTTGCCAATTCTGGCGGCAACGTTACTGGCTGATGAGCCGGTTACGGTAAGTAATCTGCCACACCTGCACGATATTACAACCATGCTTGAGCTGCTGCGTCAGATGGGTGTTGATCTGACCATTGACGAAAAGCTCAGCGTAGAGATCGATACCCGCACACTGACATCGACAGTAGCACCGTATGAGTTGGTAAAAACCATGCGTGCGTCGATTCTGGTACTGGGACCGTTGCTGGCACACTTTGGTCATGCTGAAGTATCCCTGCCAGGTGGTTGTGCCATTGGTAGCCGTCCGGTGGATCTGCACCTTAAAGGTCTGGAAGCACTGGGTGCTGAGATTACCGTTGAAGAAGGTTTTATCCGTGCCACCAGTGACGGCCGTCTGAAAGGTGGTCGGGTGTTCTTTGATATCGTTACTGTAACCGGTACTGAGAATATCCTGATGGCTGCGGCACTGGCTGAAGGCCAGACCATTATTGAAAACGCAGCCCGTGAACCGGAAGTTGTCGATCTGGCTGAGTTCCTGATCGCCATGGGAGCCGATATTCAGGGGCACGGTACCGATACGATCACGGTGAATGGTGTTGAGTCGCTGAAGAGCTGCAGTTTCCCGGTAATTGCTGACCGTATCGAAACCGGTACCTACCTGGTTGCCGCAGCGGTGACTCGCGGTAAGGTTAAAGTTAAAAATACCCGCCCGGATATTCTGGATGCGGTGCTGCAGAAATTGCAGGAAGCTGGCGCTGAGATTGAGTGCGGCGAAGACTGGATCTCGCTGGATATGAAAGGCCAGCGGCCGAAGGCAGTAAACCTGACGACAGCACCTTACCCAGCTTTTCCTACCGATATGCAGGCTCAGTTTGCGGCGATGAATGTGGTGGCCGAAGGGGTTAGCCGGATTAAGGAAACCGTATTCGAGAACCGCTTTATGCATATGCAGGAGATGCTGCGTATGGGGGCGAAGATCACTATCGATGGTAACACTGCGATTACCGAAGGTATCGAAGAACTCAACGGTGCGCCGGTAATGGCAACAGACCTGCGGGCATCGGCAAGCCTTGTAATCGCTGCGATGGTGGCAAAGGGAGATACCATGATTGAACGTATCTACCACATCGACCGCGGTTATGAATGTATTGAAGAAAAATTGCAGTTGCTGGGTGCGAAGATCAAGCGTGTACCGGGTTAACAGCTCTGTAGTCTATTCAGGGTATTGTTCACAGGGCTGAAAAGCTTAATGACACCCTGATCTATTTATTGGTAACGAAACAGCGAAAATGAAACAGAATCTGACAATTGCGCTATCCAAAGGGCGTATTCTGAAAGACACGCTGCCTCTGCTGGAGGCTGCCAACATTATTCCTGCTGAAGATATTTTCAGCAGCCGTAAGCTGATTTTCGATACCAATCATGAAAACATCAAGCTGGTGGTTATCCGTGCAACCGACGTGCCGACCTATGTAGAACATGGTGGTGCAGATATGGGCGTTGCTGGTAAAGACGTACTGCTGGAGTACGGTGCTAAAGGTCTTTACGAACCGCTGGATCTGGACATCGCCAAATGTAAGCTGATGGTTGCTGGTCTGAAGGATGCTGCGCCAGTTGAAGGGCGCATGAAGGTGGCGACTAAGTTCGTCAATGTCACCAAGGAATACTATGCCCGTGAGGGTCGTCAGGTCGATATCATTAAACTTTACGGCGCGATGGAGCTGGCACCGATCATGGGAATGGCGGACCGTATTGTGGATATCGTTGATACCGGTAATACGCTGCGGGCTAATGGTCTGGAACCGATGGATCATATCGGCTACATCAGCTCCCGTCTGGTGGTGGGTAAGGCGGCGATGAAGATGAAGCATCGCCAGATCCAACCGATCATCGATATGCTGTCAGAGGCGGTGGAAGCACGTAAAACGCCGTCTGAGAACGATTAAGTATTCTATAGAAGGCTACAGACTATGGCCAAAACTGAGATCCGTCGGCTGGACAGCAAACAGGCCGACTTCGATACACAGCTGGATCAGCTGCTGGCGTGGGAATCCGTATCCAACGCCGAAGTGAATACCATCGTTGATGATATTCTGAAACAGGTTAAAAAAGAGGGCGATAAAGCGCTGGTAGAGTACACCAACCGTTTTGATCGTCTTTCTGTCAGCAGTATGGCTGAGCTGGAGTTCAGTCAGCAGGACCTGCAGCAGGCACTGGAAAATCTGCCGGAAGATCAGCGTCATGCCCTGACGGTCGCTGCGCAACGGGTTCGTGATTATCATGAGCGTCAGAAAGGTGAGTCCTGGCAGTACCGTGAAGCTGATGGCACTCTGCTTGGTCAGAAAGTCACGCCGATGGATAAAGCGGGTCTTTATGTACCGGGCGGTAAGGCATCTTATCCGTCTTCCGTGCTGATGAATGCCATTCCGGCCCATGTTGCCGGCGTAGGCGAACTGATCATGGTGGTACCGACCCCTGACGGTGAAGTGAATCAATTGGTACTGGCAGCTGCAGCGCTGGCCGGTGTTGACCGTGCTTTTGCCGTGGGTGGCGCGCAGGCTGTTGCGGCGCTGGCTTACGGTACTGAAACCGTACCTAAGGTCGATAAGATTGTGGGTCCGGGTAATATCTTTGTCGCGACGGCTAAGCGTGCCGTATTCGGTGCTGTGGGTATCGACATGATTGCCGGTCCATCGGAGATTCTGGTGATCTGTGATGGTCAGACTGATCCGGACTGGATTGCGATGGACTTGTTCTCTCAGGCAGAGCACGATGAAGACGCACAGCCGATCCTGATCAGTCCGGATGCCGAATTCCTGGATAAGGTGGCTGAAAGCATTGATAAGCTGCTGCCGACCATGGAGCGTGAAGCTATTATCACCCGCTCACTGGCGGATCGCGCGGCTCTGATTAAAGTGGCGGATCTGGAAGAGGCGGCGGTGGTGAATAACCGTATCGCGCCTGAGCACCTTGAACTGTCTGTTGAAGATCCGGAGGCTCTGCTGCCACAGATCAAACATGCTGGTGCAATCTTCATGGGACGTTACACAGCCGAAGCGCTGGGTGATTACTGTGCGGGACCAAACCACGTACTGCCAACATCCGGCACGGCGCGTTTCTCATCACCACTGGGTGTGTATGACTTCCAGAAACGCTCGTCGCTGATTATGTTCTCCGAGGACGGTGCCTCTGAGATGGGTAAGGTAGCGTCAGTTCTGGCTCGTGGTGAAAGTCTGACAGCCCACGCTCGCTCTGCTGAGTACCGGATTAAGCCAGAGTAACAGACCTGAGCTTGTTACTTGAAGGTTTCTTACTTGAATAAAAAAGCCCTGCAATCGCAGGGCTTTTTTGTGGGCGTTTGTATCAGCCTGCGTTGCTGGCAGGGCGCTCAGCCACACTGATTTCCAGATCGTGGAATTCGCCATTTCGCCAGACACGGATAGGCAGCTTTGTACCCGGAGGCATGCGGGCAACATTGTTCATCGACTTATAGCTGTTGACGATTTTCTGGCCGCCGATCTCCACCATGATATCACCGGGCAGCAGGCCTCCCTGATGAGCCGGGCCATTACGGAATATGCCGGCGACGATCAGGCCACGAGTGTGCTGCAGGCCAAATGATTCAGCCAGCTCCTTGGTCATCTCCTGAACTTCAACGCCGATCCAGCCCCGGATGACCCGCCCGTGTTTAATCAGGTCCTGCATTACCTGCTGTGCCTGATCAGAAGGGATTGCGAAGCCTATACCCTGAGAACCACCGGAACGGGAGAAGATTGCGGTATTGATGCCGATCAGATTACCCTCGGCATTTATCAGGGCGCCACCTGAGTTACCCGGGTTGATCGCGGCGTCAGTCTGGATGAAGTCTTCATAGGTGTTCAGGCCTAACTGGTTACGGCCGGTTGCGCTGATAATCCCCATGGTTACCGTTTGTCCCACGCCAAACGGGTTACCGATCGCCAGGGATACATCACCGACTCGCAGGTTGGCCGAGGAGGCCATTGTAATACTGGGCAGATCCGGCAGGTTGATTTTCAATACTGCCAGATCTGTATCCGGGTCAACGCCGACTACATCTGCCAGCGCTTCCCGACCATCCTTGAGGGCGACAATAATACTGTCTGCACCGGAGATAACATGGTTGTTTGTGGCGATATAGCCGTCGGCGCTGAGAATTACCCCGGAGCCAAGGCTTGACTGAATACGCTCCCGACGACGGTTTTCAGCATCGTAATATTTGCGGAAGTTGGGGTCGTTATACAGCTCATTGCTTTTTTTCTTAACCACAGTGCGGGTATAGATATTCACAACGCTTGATGCGGCATGCTCAACGGCATCAGCATAAGAGTATGGGCCGCTGAGAGGAGCGCTGTTGTGGCTCTGTTGTGTCTGACGTATTTCGACAGTTTTTACCTGTGGCGAGAACAGATCCGGGACAAATGTAAGGATCAGTATCGCGGCCATGATACCTGAGATAGTTGGCCACACCAGAAAGGAAAAAGGTCGCATTAGTCAGATTGCCTGTATATAACAGTGGTAAAGGATTTCAGCTGTTCTTAGAATTATACGGATTGTCCGATCCATTTGGAAAAGAAAGAGTGGTTATGTCTGCCCGATTGAATGAAATTATCGAATTCTGTAATAGTTTGCTCACCCCTGAGAAATACCGTGATTACTGCCCGAATGGCCTTCAGGTAGAAGGAAAGGAGAGTGTGAGCAAGATAGTTAGCGGGGTTACAGCCAGCCAGGCGCTTCTGGATGCGGCTGTTGAACGAGGTGCTGATCTGATTCTGGTTCACCATGGTTATTTCTGGAAGGGCGAGTCTGAGCCCGTCGTGGGTATGAAGAAACGTCGGTTACAGACACTGCTGACAAATGATATCAGCCTGCTGGCTTATCACCTGCCGCTGGATGGCCATCCGGAACTTGGCAATAATGCACAGTTAGCCGACAAACTGGGATTGCAGATCAGCGGTGGTCTGGAGGTGGATAACCCTCTTAGTATTGGTTTGACGGGCCGTCTCGAACAGCCGTTGAGTGCCGGGGAGTTTGCCCGTCGTATCGGTGCGGCGATGGATCGGGATGTACTTCATATTGATGGCGGTAAGCCGCTGATTGAAACTGTCGGCTGGTGTACTGGTGCCGCTCAGGGCTATATCGATAAGGCTGCAGCACTGGGACTGGATGCGTATATTTCCGGAGAAATATCAGAGCCTACGGTGCATTCGGCCCGGGAGCTGGGTATCCATTATTTCGCTGCGGGGCATCATGCCACTGAGCGTTATGGGGTTCAGGCGCTGGCCGATAAACTGCAGCGCCAGTTTGGTATTGAGCATGAGTTTGTTGATATCAATAACCCGGTGTAACGCTGATGACATAAAAAAAACCGGCTTATAGCCGGTTTTTTTTATGTCAGATGTGGTTAAGCGCTTTGCTTCTGTTCGTCCTTCTGAGATTCACCTGGAACGTGATCTTTAAGTACCGGGATATCTTCTTCGCCCTGACCTTTTTTCAAACCGTAGCTTTCAGACAGTGTACCCTCTTCATCAGGCTTTTTCGGAGCGTAGTCCAGAGGCGGTGCCACAACTGACTCATCAGTTGTTTCGGTCACGGTTGGAATCTCTTCTTCCCGGACTTCTGTTTCGCTTTCGTCACTCAGACGTGCGGTATTTTCGTTGGCTTCAAGCTTCACCGGTGCATGCTCACCCATGCACAGTGCTTCGGAACCCTGAGCAAGGTGGTTGTGCACCGCCTTGTAACTTTCTGTCAGGTTGTTTACCAGCTCTGCGGTTTTTTCGAAATGACCGTTGACCTGATCCTTATACTCATTGAGTTCGCGCTGCGCTTCATTGAGTTGATCCATCAGCTTCTGCTGCTTACCGGAACTATCACTGGTGCGCCCCAGCAAATACCCGAACAGTGCGCCCACTGCCAGTGCTACAAGACCGATAATCCAAACCAAATTGTCTTCCACGGAAACTCCTTACATAGCGCTTCGACGATCTGTGAGAGCGCTTAGCTAGCTGTACTGTTACAGAGTGAAGAATACCGTAATAACCACGGAAAGCCTATGCTATTTTCGACTAGTAGTGGCCGTAATCAGTCGCTTTGACGGGCTTTGTGCTCCTGAGCCTGGATCGCCTTCTCAGCCAGGTAAAACAGTTGTTGGCGAAGTGTCTGGCAGGCTGCTTCGCCGTCATTATTGTGCAGAGCATCGAATATCTGCTGATGCTGTTCAATAATGACGGAGCGTTCCCGAAAGCGGAAAGTAATCATATTGCTGACCGGTTGCAGGGCTTCCACTACGCTGGCCATGATAAAACTCAGTAACTGATTGCCGGAAGCTTCCGCGATGATCCGGTGGAAGCGGACATCGGAGGCGCAGAATTCCTCAGGACTGAGTTGTTCATCCTGTTGTATCAGCAGTTCCTGTTGCAACGCCTGCAGTTGGGTTGGGGTAATGTGCTGAGCGGCCAGTCGCATGCAGTTTTCTTCCAGCATGGCCCGGGTTTTCAGAATATCCTCCAGGCTGAAGGCATTCATACCGACCAGCAGGGTCGTCGCGCTGCTAAGGGCATCGCTGAGATCCTGAGTTGAAGGGCGGTTGATAAAGGTGCCGCCGGTTGGTCCACGACGCGAGCGCACCAGATTCTGGGCTGCAAGGCGCTTCAGGGCTTCACGAATCGTTGGCCGTGACACTTCATACCGCTGTGCCAGCTCCGCTTCGGTTGGCAGGCGGTCGTCGGCCTTGAGTGAACCCTCAATAATCGCCTGGCGGATTTTGTCGGCGATCTGGCCGGACAGGCTGCGTTGGATGACGGGTTCAATCTCAAGACTCATAAAGTTCTCCTATGCTATAGGGGCTATTATCACATAGATTTTTTATTAAGTTAATTTGTCAGACAAATAAGTTTGGTGTAGGCTTATTGTTAATTTGTAAGACAAATAGACTGTCTGAGCATTGAGACCTGTCGGTTCAGGTGTCGAAAAGCACAGCAGCGCAATCACAACAAAGCGAGGTGGACTATGTTCAATGCCCTGGTACTGGAGCAGGAAGAAGGAAAGACGCTGTCGGCTGTGAAACAGCTGGAGCTGACCGATCTGCCAGATGAAGATGTGCTGGTTGAAGTTACCTATTCATCACTGAACTACAAAGACGGTCTGGCGATTACCGGTACCGGTAAAATTGTACACAGCTTTCCGATGGTGCCGGGTATTGACCTGGCGGGTGTCGTGAAAGAGTCCCGCTCCCCTGATTATCAGGTGGGTGATCAGGTGATCATGACTGGCTGGAGTGTTGGTGAGCGTTACTGGGGTGGTTACAGCCAGTATGCACGCCTGAAACCTGAATGGCTGGTCAAAATGCCTGAAGGTATGGATGCGAAAACTGCGATGGAGATCGGCACAGCGGGTCTGACCTCTATGCTGTGTGTAATGGCTCTGGAAGAGGGCGGTATCACGCCGGATAAAGGGCCGATTGTCGTCACCGGTGCAGCCGGTGGTGTGGGCAGTGTGGCTGTAGCGATTCTGAATAAGCTGGGCTACGACGTAGCCGCAGTGACCGGTCGTGAGTCAACTCACGATTATCTGCGCGGTCTGGGTGCCAAAGAGCTGTTGTCCCGTGAGGATATGGCAGCTGCACCGCGTCCGTTGGAGAAGCAGCGTTGGGCGGGTGCCATTGATACTGTTGGCGACACTATGCTAGCGCGGGTTATTGCTGAAACGGATTACCGCGGTACCGTGGCTGCCTGCGGTCTGGCGGGTGGTTATAAGCTGCCGACCACCGTGATGCCATTCATCCTGCGCGGTGTACGCCTGCAGGGCGTTGATTCAGTGATGTGCCCGGTGGATATCCGTACTCAGGCATGGAACCGTCTGCTGACAGATCTGCCAGAAGGTGCTCTGGGTGAGATCGCATCGGTGGTTGGCCTTGCTGAGCTGCCACAGGCAGCGGCTGATATTGTCGCTGGTAAAGTGCGTGGCCGGACACTGGTTGATCCGAATAAGTAAAATCAGTTGTTGTAAAAAAAGGAGCTCTTCTGAGCTCCTTTTTTAGTTTTACATAATGCTAAAGCATTTGAATTAACAGATTGCAGAGAAGCCTGTTAAACACCATTGATTAACAAGTGAATGCCGATACTGGCAACATAGCCCAGCGCAATTGCGGGCGTCCATTTAAGGTGAGAAGCAAAGGTGTATACACCTCGTGCAGTTCCCAGCAGGGCAACACCTGCCGCAGATCCAATAGCCAGCATACTGCCACCCACACCTGCCGTGAGCGTTACCAACTGCCACTGTCCCAGAGACATAGTCGGATCCATAGTCAGCACAGCAAACATCACCGGAATGTTATCGACAATGGCCGACAATACACCCACCAGACCGTTGGCCCAGGTTGGGCCCAAATCGCTGTACATCAACTCAGAAACGATAGCCATGTAGCCAAACTGACTCAGGCCCGCTACGCACATGATGACGCCGTAGAAGAACAGCAGGGTATCCCATTCAGCACGTGATACCCGTTCCATGACATCAAACCCTTTGACCTCTTCCCGCTTCTCAGTCATATCTTCGAATAGCTCTACCGCACCGATTGTTTCGCCATTCTCATCAATGACAGGCGCAGCGCTGAACATCAGATACGCACCTGAATGACCAATGTTGTCAAAGTAATTAGCCGCATCATACGACTTACCACCGATAGGGTTATTCCGGTACTGGTTATGAAAGTGCTGGCGAACTCCGGCGCCTGATTCATCTTCCAGAACAACATCAGCCAGCGTCGGTCGCTGTTCCTTATAAAAGCCCTTCCATTGATCTCTGGTACCGATCATCTCTTCAGCTTTAATGCCTGTCAGCTCTTCCAGAGCGGTATTCCAATGGGTGATTTTATTATCGGTACCAATCATGAATGCTGGATATGGCTGGTCGTTAAGATGCTCTCCAATAGCCTTGCCATAGGTCTGTAACACGCTCAGAGGATTTTGATGAGCGTCGCTGCGTCCACCAAAAATTGAGTCTGCCATCACGGTGCGACCTTCAATCTTTTTCAGGTAGAACGAATACAGACCTAAGTAGCCAAGACCAAACATCATGCCTGCGGCTGGCGGGAGATGCAGGAAGCTGTGAAAGCTTACCGCAGTAACAATCGTGGCCAGGAAAAGCCCCATCATTACTTTGGCGCCCATCTTCATCAAGGATTTCTCCTGGGACGCTTCAGGGATTTCATTCGGAATCGCAAAGTTCATTATGATCGCAGGCACAAACCAGTTGACCAGTGATGGGATAAACAGTGGCAGGAACTCTAAAAACTCAACCTTGCCCTTTTGCCAGACCATCAGGGTTGTTATATCGCCGAATGGGGAGAAAGCACCACCGGCGTTTGCTGCCACAACAACGTTGATACAAGCGATCGAAACAAAATGAAGATTTTTACCACCAACAGCCATCACAACCGCGCCCATCAATAGTGCCGTGGTCAGGTTATCCGCAATCGGAGAGATCACAAATGCAAGCGCACCGGTTACCCAGAAAACTTTCCTCAATGAATACCCGCGGGATATCAGGTAAGCCCTGAGTGCCTGAAACACATTCCGATCTTCAAGCGCATTTATATAGGTCATCGCTACCAGCAGGAACAGGAACAGTTCTGCATACTCGATGATGGCATGACGAATTGCGTGGTGTGCCTGATCTGACGCCCCGACTTCATTGAATGCGATGGCTACCAGAACCCAAATCAGGCCAGCAGCCACCAGTACCGGCTTACTCTTAAGCAGGTGAATATTGTTCTCCAGCGGAACAAGTGAATAGGCCAGGATAAAAATAGCTACGCTAGCATAGCCATAAAAAGAGGCACTCAGCTCCGGTATCTGCACGGCGCCCCCTGCAGATTCTGCCAGAGCGGTCAGTGGTAACAGGAGCAAACTCAGACCCGCTAGCAAACAACTTAGCCAGGAGCGGTTAATCAGAGGATAAAATAACGACAGGTTCATCATTGAATTCCGAGGTTAAATTAGTTGAGTCAGGAACGGAGTAAAGGTGTTTCAGACAGTCACTACGTTATTGATCAGCAAATATTGTGGCACTCACCAGGTAAATACCTTAACAGGAAGCGTGATTGTACAGGTATCTCTGGCTGGTACGTAAGGCTAACGTTTAAATAGAGAAGGGGGAAGGGGTCTTTAGTGCAAGCGAGCAGCCATCTTTAGTAGGCATTTCAAAGCGTTAATCAAGACGACGCTTTGCATCAGAATGATGCAGGTGCATTGAAATCAGAAAGGAGCTCCATTGAGCTCCTTTTTATGTTCCGCTTTTAAAAAGCGGGGATTACTTCTGCATAAAGCCTTTGCCTTCAAGAAATGCACGCATATGAGGGCGGGCTTCTTTAGTTAGCATGCCGGATATCTGCTCGCTCCAGGTCATCTCCTTATTGCCGCCGGTGCGGGTACGATAGTACTCGCTGACTGCCTGATCATACTCAGCAATTCGTTGCTGGTCCTGGCTGTCATCGTAGCGATCCTGCTTCAGTACCACTTCCAATGGCAGGCGGGGTTTCACTTCTGGGTTCTGATCAGGGTGACCGATGCACAGTCCAAACACCGGATAGACCAGATCAGGAAGACCTAACAGTTCGGCAACATCTGCAATACGGTTGCGTATTCCCCCGATATACACGACGCCCAAGTCCAGTGACTCGGCAGCTACCGCAACGTTCTGGGCAAACAGACCAACATCCAGGGTAGCGGTAATAAACTGCTCCGTGAAACCCGATTGCATTGGTGCCTCATGCATATCGCAAGCCAGTTGATGACGGCGCATATCGGCGCAGAACACCAGAAAAACCGGTGCTTCGGCGACATAGGCCTGGCCGCCGGCATATTCAGCCAGTAATGCACGGTTCTGTTGATCATTCACCTGAATCACGCTGCAAGCCTGGATAAAGCTGGAGGTTGCAGCGGCCTGGCCGGCCTGAATCAGCGAGTTAATGGTATCCTGGTCGACCGCATCCGGGGTGAACTTTCGGATGGATCGGTGGCTGTTCAGTAAGTCGATAACAGCGTTCATAAAAGCGTTTCCGGTCGGTTGATTATATTCAGCGTGTCAGGCGAAAGGTCAGATTAATCCGTCCCTGCATGATCCGTTTAGTTTTCGGGATACTGTGCTGCCAGTGATGCTGTAGCTGGTCTGCCATTATCAGCAGGGAACCGTGTTCTGGCAATAGCTCCTGTTGGGGGATAGCTTTGTCTGATTTATGGCGCAGAAGAAACCGTCTTGGCTGACCCAGTGTCACCGATGCGATAGTGGGATTCGGGCCCAGTTCAGGCTCATCATCACTGTGCCAGCCCATACCATCCTGACCGTTGCGGTAAAAATTAATCAGCACCGAATTAAACCGATATCCGCATACCTGTTCGATCTCCTGGCGCAGAGCGTTGATCGCCGGATGCCAGCTTTCTGTTTCCAGAGTCAGCCCGGAATAGCGATAGCGGATCCCCGGTTCGCCCTGGAAAACCTGTAAGCGGGGAATAGTCACGATGCGTCCGAACATCCTGATACTGTCCTGACGCCAGTTAAGTTCCTGACTCAGCTGCTGATACAGGGTATCGGCCTGATCAATATTCAGGAACTGCTGATCCAGCGTCAGTGTGCCATCAGGAACAGGGATTGCCTGCATCACTGTTGCAGATGATCCCGGACGGCAGCCCCGATTGCAGGTGCAATCTCGATCATACTGCTGGGGTGGGGAATACAGCGACTGGTGACCACATTGGCGACATCATCCAACTGCGTGAATGCTTCCCCGGCGAAAATACCGTGTACTGCAATGCAGGTGGTTTTGGGCATGTCTGCGGCATTCAGGTGGGTAACGGTTTCAAGCATGGTACGGCCGCTGGAGATAATATCATCAACCAGAACCGGGGTATGTTGCTGCCAGCGTTCGACATCGGGTAGGGTGACTTCTACGTCATAATCACCGTGGCGGATTTTGCTGAGGACCTGAAACGGAGCACCGGCCAGATCGGCCACATGGGCGACCCATTGCTCGCTTTCGCTATCCGGACCGATCAGCAGTGGCTGCTGGATATGTTCTCTGATCCATTCAGCAATCAGTGGTGCAGCATGTACCACGGTGGATGGAATGGTGTAGATCTCATCCAGAGATTTATAACGGTGCAGGTGAGGATCGACCGTGACCATAAAATCCAGATGGCTGGAGATCAGTCGTGCGAAAGGTCGGGAGCTGACGCACTCACCGTCATGGAATTGTTTGTCCTGGCGCATATAGGCCAGATAAGGCGTGACCAGCCCGATGCGGTTGGCTCCCATCTCTCTGAGTGTGCTGGCCAGTAGCAGAAGACGCAGGATTTTATTATCCGGCTGATAGAGGTTGCACAGGACAATAACATCGCGCTCCTGACAGTCGGTGAGTACCCGAAGGTAGGTTTCCTCGTCGGGAAAACGGCGCAGTTCCAGCTCGCCCCGTTCTGCCTCCAGCTCATCACACAGCTGGGCTTCCAGTACCGGATCGGATTCCAGATTGATCAGAATCGGTTTCATGATGCTATCTCCTCGGGAGGGCATAGGCTGATAATGTCAGCGTGATTTTCCAGATAATCGACGGCGTAGTTCAGCTCGCCAGAACTTTCCGCATGAATAGTCAGAAGGGTTTCGAGAGGGTGAACCTCCTGACCGACCTTTACATGAATTTCCACTCCGGCGGTAAGGTCTAGTGGTGCACCTGCCAGCTTGGCGACCTGCGCAAGCCGGCGATTATCAATGCTTTTGACAAGGCCGTGCTGTTCGGCGATCAGTTTGAACAGATAGGGGGCTTCATCCGGCTGTTTCATACCGCCCTGCGCTTCGCAGATCGCTGAAAACTTCTCCCAGGCAAGACCGCTCTCAAGCACCGCAGTGGCTTTGCTCAGTCCTTTATTTGTGGGCACAACCTGCGCCATCTCCAGCATTGCCCCTGCCATCGCCAGGGCTCGTTGCTTCAGATCCTGTGGTGCAGCTTCATCATTCTGCAGAACCGCCATCACATCGCGGGCTTCCAGTGCCGGACCGATACCGGTGCCAACCGGCTGAGTGCCGTCGGTATAAAGGATCTTGATACTGATCCCTAACTGCTCTGCAACGGTCTGAAAAGCATTAGCCAGTTTATCCGCTGCGTCTTTACTGCGTACTTTGGCGGTCGGCCCGACCGGAATATCAATCAGTACATGGGTGGCACCGGCGGCGATTTTTTTCGACAGAACGGAAGCGATTAACTGACCCTCACTGTCGATGTCCAGCGCCCGTTCTACCTGTATCAGAATGTCGTCAGAAGGACTCAGTCGGACGGAGCCGCCCCAGGCCAGGCAGGCCCCTTCCTGCTTTACCACCTGCTTCATCTGCTCCAGGGACAGGCTGACTTCGGTCATTGTTTCCATGGTGTCAGCTGTTCCGGCGGGCGAGGTAATCGCCCGGGAGGAGGTTTTTGGCATGGTCAGGCCGCTGGCCGCCAGAATCGAGACAACGATAGGGGTGGTGCGGTTACCGGGCAGACCTCCGACGCAATGTTTATCCACAACCAGAGGCTGGCCCCAGTCAATGCGACTGCCGGAATCAATCATCGCCTGTGTCAGGGCCGTGATCTCATCATTGCTGAGCTTGTCATCACCGCAGGCAGTGATGAAGGCGGCCAGATGAACATCGGCGTAACGGCCGTCAACAATGTCGTTGATGATCTCCTGAAACTGGCTCTTATTCAGTGAATGGCCATAGACTTTGGCCCTGACATGGGACAGAGACTGTACCGGGCGAGGATGAGACAACCAGACACTGTCGTCGGTTTTCAGTTGTAAGCGCTGCCAGGCGGACTCCGAGAATCCAATCTGACCCCGGCGTAGCATCTCGCCGGTGATGATGTTCAGGGTGGCGATAATCTTACTGTGATCCGTTCTGACCAGTACACGTGACATGGAAGAAAACCCTTCCGACCGACACACAGGGCTGTCGGCACGAAGATAGATCACCGGCTCCTGACGGGTATCAATACCCAGTCTGCGAGCCTGCAGTGGTGCACTGCGATCGGGGGCGAATGTCATTCAGAAAGCTCCTTATACCCGAATGCCGAAGCGGTATGATCTGGTTATAGCAGAGTTTATCCGCCACTGTACATGACATAGATACGCATAATGCGCTGATCTGTAAGATGATCTTTGTCTGCGATTGATGCTGCCGGTGAGTCTAGCTGGTAAACTATTGACCGCTTTACACACAATAACCGGGGGCCACACAACTCCCGTGCCGATAACGATAATGAAGCAGGTTTATATGGAACGCAGATTCAGACTGGTACTGGCATGCCCGGATCGCCTGGGCATAGTGGCAATGGTGAGTAATTTTATCTCCAGTCACGGAGGCTCAATTGCCGATGCTAACCAGCACTCCGATCCCAGCACAGGCTGGTTTTTTATGCGGGTAGAGATCGCCGATGGTTCGCGCAGTTTTACCCTTGAGCAGTTGCGTGAGCAGTTCACTCCGATCGCCCAGTCGTTCAATATGGACTGGCAGATCACCGATTCATCGGTACCGAAAAAAGTTGTACTGATGGCCAGTCGCGAGGCTCACTGCCTGGCTGATCTGCTGCACCGTTATCATGATGGTGAGCTGGATTGTGAGATCCCCTGTGTGATTTCCAATCACGATGATCTGCGCAGCATGGTTGAATGGCACGGTATTCCATTTTTCCATGTGCCAGTCGACAAAGATAACAAGCAGCCGCACTTTGATCGGGTGCATGAGCTGGTCGTTGAGCATCAGGCTGATGTGGTCGTGCTGGCCCGTTACATGCAGATTCTGCCAAGTTCAGTGTGTGATCTTTATCCGCACCGGATCATCAATATTCACCACAGTTTCCTGCCTTCATTTGTTGGTGCCAAGCCATACCATCAGGCCCATGACCGGGGTGTGAAACTGATCGGAGCTACCTGTCACTACGTCACCGAAGAGCTGGATGCCGGTCCGATCATTGATCAGGATGTCTCCCGCGTCAGTCATCGGGATCAACCGGAAGAGATGGTGCGTCGGGGTAAGGACGTTGAGAAAAACGTGTTGTCCCGCGGGCTGCGCTGGCATCTTGCGGATCGCGTATTGGTGCATGGCAATAAAACGGTGGTTTTTGACTGACGACAGTTATCTGGTCAATTTAGGATCAGGGGCAGTGTTTTGTTACAAAATACTGGGCTAAGATAGAGTTAAGTCGGTGGCAGCGCGCCGTCAGGTGGGACAGCCGCTGCTGATCGTTATTAGCCGGCGTCTATTATCCGTTCTGGAGGATTTACAATCATGCTGCGATCTGTAAAAGCCAGCGATTATATGGCTGAGAAGCTGATCACCTTTACCCCTGAAACTGATCTTTTTGAAGCGATCAACCTGCTTGTTGAGCACCGTATTACCGGTGCGCCGGTGATCTGCAGTGACGGTAAGCTGGTGGGCTTGCTGTCGGAAGCTGACTGTCTGAAAGCGATTCTGACCCTGACCTATCATGAGGAAGAGATGGGGGGCAAAGTGGGTGACTACATGTCGGAAGAGGTCTATACGATCCGTCATGATGCAGACATCATCGCCGTCGCTGAAGAGTTCATAAATAACGGTCGACGTCGCCTGCCTGTAGTAAAAGATGGTAAACTGGTTGGCCAGATCAGCCGCCGGGACGTGCTGCGTGCCGTAGAGCGCTTTGCGCAGGATGGCTGATCGGTCAGGCACTGATTACTGAAACCATCAGAAGCCGCCCTTCATTCTGGCCAGCTATACTGCAAGCCAGATAAAGAGGCGGCTTTGTTGTCTGTAACTTACGTTAAATATAATTGATTCAGGTTGTTTATGGGCTTCCGTTTTCCGGAGAAACCACTGCTTTTTTACCCGTCTCTGGCGCGTCAGATAGGTTCTGATGAGGCATTGTTGCTGGGTATTTATCATGACTATCTGCAGCAGCACGGACTGCCGGATCAGCAGGGCCGTAGTGCCGCGGTAATCGCCCGCCAGGAGTGGCTGGCGCTGGCGGACTTCTGGGATGAAGAACGTCTGGCTATGACAACCAGCAGTCTGGTAGAGCAGGGGATGATACTGGCAGCGTTCAGTCATGGTGGCGCGATTCGATTGACGGAACCGAATCCGGAACAACCGCCGATGCCTGTGCAGACGCAGACACAGCCTGAGCCACCGCCTGTGGTGGTACAGGAACTGCCGGTTGTTGAACAGCCGCCGGAGCGAAATGAGATAAGCCGCCGTGTGCATCAGGCGCAACCTGCAACACCGCGCGGACCTGCCCCGACTTTTGGTGGCAGTATAGGCTGGTCGCGCAGTCGTCAGAGTACCGCACAGGGAG
>JAOXSA010000372.1 GCA_025800245.1 Amphritea sp.
AGCGGATCTGCTAATTACACAGGATGAGTTTGAACAGCTGACACAGCTGCGAGAACGCCGTTACTACGAAGATCTGGCCCGCACTTACGAGGCGCATATCCCCGCTATTAATCCGATTGACTGGGTGCAATCCCAGTGTCAGTTAGCCATCGCTTACGGCTTTGATACCCAGTATCTGAATGAGCAGTGGTTACGTGCAGCTATGCAGTATGGTGAAAACTTTTATCAGCATGAAGCGATCAACGGATATCTTGATCAAAAAACGTTAACCCCCCTGCGGCGTTGGCAATCAATAGAACGTGTACTTACAGCAGTGTAAGTGACTACAGAGAGTTCAAGGATGAATTATGTATCGTGACGACACAACACCCCCTATCAGCCGCCGTTCAAAAGTAATCTTGCCGCCTCCGATGGTGACGGATAAGCAAGCCAGTACCAATGTGGTGGCTGGTGGTGTGTGTAAAGATCCTTTGATGGATCTGATGCATATCACGGGGAATAAAACAGAGCTCTGGTTACTTGATGCAACTGCATTCGATGCATTGGATGAGGAAGTTCAGCTAGTCGAGAAGTGGTTATCAGAGTACCGTAGTGTATTTCAGGCAAGTGCGCAGGCGACTGATCCTGAGGAAGAGGATGAGCAGGGCCAGGCGCGAATGCATAAGCTCGAAGAAGGCATCGAACTGGGCATTATCGCCCTGGGCCAGCCCGACGCAGGCAGTGGTGAGAAAGAAGATCACAACGACGTCATTCTCAGTCAGGATGACATTGCCGGCCTGATCAGCAGCCTGCAAAAAGACCGTAAAGCCATTGAAGGCCACTCCCCACACCTGTGGCACAATAACCTGCTGACCCGCAACTACGAAGCCCTGAAGCAGGCACGGCTG
>JAOXSA010000413.1 GCA_025800245.1 Amphritea sp.
GATGCCAGAGAAAACCGCTGCCGAGCTGCGCGCAGATGGGTTCTTTATCACCGGGGATCTCGCCAGTATGGATGAAGATGGCTATGTCACAATCGTTGGGCGCAACAAGGATCTGATTATTTCAGGCGGGTTCAACATCTACCCCAAGGAAATCGAACTGATTCTGGACGAACAAGACGGTGTTCTGGAAAGTGCGGTGATCGGCGTGCCGCACCCGGACTTTGGCGAATCCCCTGTCGGGATTTTGGTGGCCCAACCCGGCACCACCCCAGATTTGCAGGATATCGCAACCGCACTGTCGGAAAAGTTAGCGCGGTTCAAACAACCCAAAAAGCTGTTCCTTATCAAAGAGCTGCCACGCAATACGATGGGAAAGGTTCAGAAAAATCAGCTGCGTGAGACGTATAAGGATCTGTTCACTTCATAGGCTTGCAACAGCTCTGGCTGCTATTCTGGCGCTTAGCAAATATCCGCCCCAGTGGTGTGTGATACAGGATCTATATTCAACCGAACAGCTTTCAAACAAAGCCAACTTTCAGCGCCGGATGCACATCAGTCTAGGTTGCAAGATGCATTTATCTTTAATCTAGGCCGCCACATCGTCCAACTCATTGTCGGACGGCATTGTGCCAAAGTGAGACACAAACCGGGGTAGCCTTACGTTGCCCCGCTTTTTAGTTAGTCACCTTGGTAGAAGGCCATAAACATCGCGATGCACTCGTC
>JAOXSA010000421.1 GCA_025800245.1 Amphritea sp.
TGCGGAGATCGCATTCCGCGTCAGTTTCAGTGGTCAGGTGCCGCCGGAAAATGAACGTTACTGGCGGGGGATTGTATATGACTATTTTGATGGCCAGCGCTGGAGCATATCGGATACAAATTTACAGAGCCGCTTGATCAATGGTGGAGTTAATGCCGGTACAGAATATCGCTATCAATTAGTGATGGAGCCTACCGGGCAACAGTGGCGCTATGCGCTTGATTATCCAACGGTGTTTCAGGATAACCTGCAACTGGCGGCGGATATGACGCTGTCAGCGAAATCACCGCTGCTCAGCCGGCGTCAGTTTGAATATGTCTCACGCAACGGTAGGCTGCTGGATTCTCTGAATGCAGAACAGTTCGAGGCCTATACTCAGCTGCCGGCGTCAGGCAATCCGAAAGCTAGCGCGTTGGCGCAGCAGTGGAGTGCGGAAGCTGAAACCCTGGATGGGTTTGTTGAGAAGCTACTGCAGTATTACCAGACGCAGTTTACCTATACGTTGCAACCGCCACGTTTATTCAACAATCAGATTGATAGCTTTCTGTTTGATACGCAACGAGGCTTCTGCGGACACTTTGCTGGCAGTGCAGTGTATCTGTTCAGAGCGGCAGGGATTCCGGCCCGGGTAGTGGGAGGCTATCAGGGAGGGGAGATCAA
>JAOXSA010000447.1 GCA_025800245.1 Amphritea sp.
CCCTCTGGCAGCTCACAAGCACCAGTGATGTCAGTTGTACGGAAGTAGAACTGTGGACGGTAGCCCTTGAAGAATGGAGTGTGACGACCACCTTCATCTTTGGACAGTACGTATACTTCACCTTCGAAACGAGTGTGAGGAGTGATAGAACCTGGCTTAGCCAGTACCTGACCACGCTCAACTTCGTCACGCTTAGTACCACGCAGCAGCGCACCGATGTTCTCACCTGCACGACCTTCGTCCAGCAGCTTACGGAACATCTCTACACCAGTACAGGTAGTAGTCTGAGTTTCCTTGATACCAACGATCTCGATCTCTTCACCAGTCTTAACGATACCACGCTCAACACGACCAGTTACTACAGTACCACGACCGGAGATAGAGAATACGTCCTCGATAGGCATCAGGAATGGCTGATCGATTGCACGCTCTGGCTCAGGGATGTAAGAATCCAGTGCTTCAACCAGCTTCTTAACAGCAGTAGTACCCAGTTCGTTGTCGTCTTCACCGTTCAGAGCCATCAGCGCAGAACCTGCGATGATTGGAGTGTCGTCACCTGGGAATTCGTACTGGTCCAGCAGCTCACGCAGCTCCATTTCAACCAGTTCCAGCATCTCTTCGTATTCTTCAGAATCAACACCGCCACAGTCTTCAGCCAGCAAGTCAGCTTTGTTCAGGAATACAACGATGTAAGGTACACCTACCTGACGAGACAGCAGGATGTGCTCACGAGTCTGAGGCATTGGGCCGTCAGTCGCACCACATACCAGGATCGCGCCGTCCATCTGAGCAGCACCGGTGATCATGTTTTTAACATAATCAGCGTGTCCTGGGCAGTCTACGTGCGCGTAGTGACGGATAGTAGAATCGTATTCAACGTGAGACGTTGCGATTGTGATACCACGCTCACGCTCTTCTGGAGCGTTATCGATACCGTCGAATGCTACTGCTTCGCCGCCGAATACTTCAGCACATACACGAGTCAGTGCAGCAGTCAGAGTAGTTTTACCGTGGTCAACGTGGCCGATAGTACCAACGTTAACGTGCGGCTTGGAGCGTTCAAATTGTTCTTTAGCCATTACTATTACCTTGCGTGAAAGTTACCACATTGACAGATACAACAAAGGGTAGACATATTGCTATATCTACCCTCTGGAAATATGGAGCTCATGGGCGGATTTGAACCGCCGACCTCACCCTTACCAAGGGTGTGCTCTACCCCTGAGCCACATGAGCACAACAACTGCTGGAGCGGGTAGCGGGAATCGAACCCGCCTCTTCAGCTTGGAAGGCTGAGGTAATAGCCACTATACCATACCCGCCTTATACAGCTTGGTGGTGGGGGGTGGATTCGAACCACCGAAGCTCGCGCGTCAGATTTACAGTCTGATCCCTTTGGCCACTCGGGAACCCCACCTTGCCATTACTCCGCGTCTGAAATGGTGCCGGCACCAAGAGTCGAACTCGGGACCTACTGATTACAAGTCAGTTGC
>JAOXSA010000455.1 GCA_025800245.1 Amphritea sp.
CACAAAGAAGAAATGCCCCAGCATCGTCGTCTACGTTCAATATTGGGATCAAGCCGAAAGATCCACCATACTTCAATGGCAGGGCCAACGAAGATGTGGACACCTGGTTGGCCAAGGTGGGGGATTTCCTCTACCTGACAGAAGCAAACAACCGGCAACAGGTGGCATATACAGCGACGTTGCTGCAAGAGGCAGCCGCAGATTGGTGGATGTCCCTCCTGAGAGAAAGACACGGGGTAAGACCAGTAGATTTCCCTGAACTTTCTGGTTTATTGCAGAAAAGGTTCGGCAGCAGCACAAGAGCAGATCGTGCCAGGGCAGACTTACGAAATATCAAGCAGGCACAATCAGAGACGGTTCGATCCTACTCAACAAGGTTTGAGGCCTTATTGGCCAAGCTGCCGTCCTTCGATGCAGAATGGGCGAAAACCCAGTTTATCTGGGGATTACATCAGCGAGTGGCAGAACTGGTGGTGATCGCCAAACCTAGTGATCTAGCTGCAGCGATAAATCAGGCGGAGCATATTGAGATGGCCAGAAATTTTGCATCGGGAAATATCCCGAGCCAAAAGGCAGGAATACCATTCCGTGGACGCGGAGGTTTTATGCGAGGTAGAGGCCGTTTCAATGCAGTTCAAACAGCTGGATCCAGTACTC
>JAOXSA010000464.1 GCA_025800245.1 Amphritea sp.
GCCTCTGCCAATTGTCGTAGTGCCTCTTGTCCTGCCAAAACTGTCACTGTCCCTGTCCGCACGTGATCTTCAAGCCAGTGACCCTGTAATAGGGCAGTGTTGATAGCGTTAGGCAAATAAACTTTGCCATGATGCCAATCAATTACAGGGATCACTAGCTCAAGCCAGTTCACCCCAAGCACGAGATCCACATCGTGCAGCAGGTTAGTGATAGTAAGGCCAACATGTACTGTCAGGCCCCCAGTCACCACAGGAACTTCAGGCACATATCCCCTCGACAAATATTTTTGCCCGTTTCCTAATTCTAGGAAAACATCGCGGGGAATGCCCTTCAGTCCGACTGCAGTGATGCAGGCCGGGGTAACGAAACACCTCGTAGCACCGCTATCGATCAGCGCACGGACAGAATGTCCGTTGATCCGAGCAGTGACTACGAGAAGAAGGCCATCTTCAATGCCCCGAGGGGCTTTATTCTGGTTTTTATCCCCACCAGTTACAACAGAACCCTTTTTGTTCTTTTCCGCAGCATTTCTTTCCGCTGATTTTTTTCCTGTATTTTCATTCATTTTAGCTGTACTACTTGTCGGGGTGGATATCCCGACAAAGGTCATCTGGTCCCCGTTTGACCGAATTGGTTCTCCCGTCTCCAACCTGTTCACAGCAAATTGCTGCAATTTCTGCAGCTGAACAGGCCTCTCAGTGGTCCTCGGGGCGCTACCACCCTGTGAAGAGTTTAGCGCCTCCGCCAATACGTTCGAGAGTGTTCGATCATCTCTGAAGCTCTCGCGCTTTTTACGCTGGCGTTGCCGCCTAGCGCCGTGGTTTCCTCCACGTCTCCTGCGCGATGGATGTGTAGCCCCACAGCTACAACATCCAATCACTGGTTTTTCCAGTGATCGCTGATCAGCTGTTTTCTCCATGACCTGCTTCAGAGCCTCCTCATTCATTATCAGAAC
>JAOXSA010000474.1 GCA_025800245.1 Amphritea sp.
CGTAAAGGGATATGTAGCGAGGCACGCCCTCGTGCCGATTTGGGGGTCTGGAAATCGTGGCTGGACCGGAAGGTAGAGCCTTCCTCGCTCGAACGCTAAGCAGAGCTTAGCTTGCTGGAAAAAGCCGACGAAAGCTAATTAGTGGATTGAACGTGTAGGAGGGGCTTCCAGCCGCGATGAAATTAGCATGGCCTGCTGTTAGATAATCGCGGCTGGAAGTCCCTCCTACATAAGCTCCACCCTGCTTTTTCCAGCAAGTGACAAAGTCACGTTCCCGCCACTCGCTAGCAAAGCCTGCTTTGCGGTCTCTATCCCAACATAAAAAAACGGGGCTTAAGCCCCGTTTCTTTTACATGTTGGGATAATTCGGACCACCGCCGCCTTCCGGCGTGACCCAGGTAATATTCTGGGCAGGGTCTTTGATATCACAGGTTTTACAGTGCACGCAGTTCTGGCTGTTGATCTGGAACTGCTGTTCGCCGTTCTCATCGGTCAGTACTTCATACACGCCCGCCGGGCAGAAGCGTTGTGCCGGTTCATTGAACTTCGGCAGGTTCTGGCTAAGCGGGATACTGCTGTCGGTCAGCTTCAGATGGCAGGGCTGGCTTTCTTCGTGGTTGGTGTTGGACAGGAACACCGAAGAAGGTTTGTCGAAGCTCAGCACGCCATCCGGTTTCGGATAGTCGATCGTGTTGCACTCGCTGGCCGGTTTCATCTGGGCGTAGTCTTCATGATTGTCCCGGATGGTGAACGGCAGGCTGAAGATGTTCTGATCGATAAAGTTCAGTGCGCCGCCGATCATGGTGCCGTACTTGTGCAG
>JAOXSA010000490.1 GCA_025800245.1 Amphritea sp.
TGCGCTTTGTGCATCGCGATGACATGCAGGCTGAAGGATACGGAGACTACCTCAACCAAGTGGAGGATATCTGATGAGCGAACGTGCAGTATTGGCCGGTGGCTGTTTCTGGGGCATGCAGGATCTGATCCGCAAGCTGCCTGGCGTGACGGGCACCCGTGTGGGCTACACCGGCGGCGATGTTGAAAACGCCACCTATAAGAACCACGGCACCCATGCCGAAGGGATTGAGATCCTGTTTGATCCAACCCAGACCAGCTATCGCAAGCTGTTGGAGTTCTTTTTTCAGATCCATGATCCGACCACGGTGAACCGTCAGGGCAATGATCTGGGCATGAGCTATCGGTCGGCCATCTATTATGTGGATGAGGATCAGAAAGCAGTGGCGCTAGATACCATTGCTGATGTTAATGCGTCCAACCTATGGCCCGGTAAAGTGGTGACAGAAGTGGAACCGGTTGGTGCCTTCTGGGACGCCGAGGAGGAACATCAGGACTATCTGGAAAAACACCCTAACGGCTACACCTGCCATTTCCCGCGCCCGGATTGGGTGCTGCCGAAACGGGCCTGATCTATCCAAGTTTAGTCTCTATTACGCGGGTTAGAGACTGTTTTGAGCTGATTGCAAAGAAACGGGCGCCTCGTCATGGGCGCCCGTTTTGGTATTTCATGTCTGAGAATCAGATCAGAAACGGAAGTTAACCTTGGCGGCAAACGTGGTTGCCTCCACATCGGTTCCGCTGCCGTTGAAGTTCGAAATGTCGTGG
>JAOXSA010000497.1 GCA_025800245.1 Amphritea sp.
AGTACCCGGAAAGCCGGCTCAGTAAAACCGTTCCGATCCTCCAGGGTAAAGTCATCACAGCCGGGTTTGAACTGTACCGAGCTGGCTGGCGTAGTATAGAGATCAACGCCTTTGCGCTGCAGGTTCCATTGCTGATGCACATGACCACAGAGTACCGCCCGCACGTTAGGGTGCGCATCAATGATCTGCCAGAAAGCATCCGCATTAGCCAGCATGATAGGATCCTGCCAGCCACTGTTAACCGGCAGAGGGTTATGGTGCAGTACCACCAGCATCTGTTTATCAGCGTGCTGCTGAAGCTGAGATGACAGAAAATCCAGTTCTTGCTGCGCCAGAGAACCACTGCCGCGACCATCAGGCTCAGAGCTACTGTCCAGTAGCACGATCCCCCACTGCCCGCACGACACACTGCGAAGATTCATATCCCCGCCGATCTGTTGCATCAGCTCAGCATCGTCATGATTGCCCGGTATCCAGTAACAGGGCACAGACAGTGAAGACAGTTTGCGGTGCAAACGCTGATACCCCTGAGGACCACCATGGTGAACCAGATCACCGGTGAGCAATAACATGTCCGGCACATGACTGACGGCCTGCTCCAGCACCCGATCAAAATGGCTTTCAACATCAAGCTCACGATACCGTTGCGCGGGATCATTCTGCAGGTGGCAATCGGTGATCTGCACCAGTTTCAGAGGTTTTACAGATGATGGATTCATGAATAGCTGTATACCGGTTCCGCTTCATGACCGTGGGTCAGACAGTGACTGAGCCATTCGCCGAGATACTGGTTTAACTGGGCCTTTTCGTCCCGGTGATGCATCTGGGTATTAGGATAGTTGTACACTCCCTTAAGCTGCTTGCGGCTCTTCATGCAGATCACCTCTGCTGCACGGGCGTCATGATAGAGACGCACCACCAGGCTCGGCGCTTCAAACCAGCTGTGATTGAAGCTCTGGGATACCACCACTGTAGAGGTATAGGTAAAACGCTCCTCAACCTGCAGGCGCACAGTACTGTGCTGCTGGTGCCAGTGGACCTCGAACTCCCGCTCATCGCAGGTATCCAGATCCGGCATCAGCCGCATCAGTCGCAGATAGTTGGCTTCACAGTCCGCCATCTGCTTCACAATGTCAGGGATATAGCGTTTTTTCATCTATTCAGTTCGTACTTTAATGCTACTCGCAGCCCCATTGCTGCAGCAGTACCTGTTTATTCAGTTGCAGCCATTGTACCGCAATTATGGTCGCAGCATTATCAATCACACCGCTGCGAACCAGCTCGCACACCTCGGCATAAGGCAGGGTATGTACCAGAATATCCTCGCCCTCTTCTGCCAGACCATGAACACCACTCACCGTGCTGCTATCCACTCTGGCGCAGAGCAGGTCAACATATTCATCGCAACCACCAGCACTGGGGAGATAACGGGTAATGGGCACAATATCACTGATTTCAGCCCCAGCCTCTTCCTGTGACTCCCGTTCGGCAACATCGTTTGCCGTTTCTCCCGGCTCGACGATTCCGGCGATCAGTTCCAGCAGCCAGGGACTGCCCGGCTCAGTATCCCCTTTCGCCATCGCACCGGCCCGGAATTGTTCTATTAATACGATGGCATCTTTGTGTGGATCAAACAGCAGTACACAGACCGCATTGCCGCGCTGAAACAGCTCTCGGGTAATCTCAATTTCACCACCTTCAAAACAACGATGACGGAAGGTCATCTGATGGATTTTGAAGAAACCATCAAAAACACGCTTATTTTCAACAACGTCCATATCCTGCCCGCTGAAACGGGGCTGCCATCGGGCCATTTCTGCATTCCTGTTAACCGTTTTGAGTAAGCAAATATAGCATGGCTGGCGATTTCCATCGAAAGCCAGTTATAATCACCAAGAATAGATATATATCTAATTGTTATATATAAGTTACACCTAAATTTGGACTCGCTAATACAGTGATGCTGCAACAAATCCGTGATTATCTGCCTGTCAGCCACTGGCTGAAGAGCTACCAGCGCGACACCTTTGTCAGTGATCTGGTCGCCGGTATAGTGGTTGGCATTATGCTGATTCCGCAAGGGATGGCTTATGCATTTCTGGCTGGCCTGCCACCGGAGTTCGGGCTTTATGCAGCGATTCTGCCACTATTCCTCTACGCTCTGCTGGGTTCCAGTCGCAGCCTTGCTGTCGGACCTGTCGCCATTGCATCACTGATGGTTGGCTCAACCATTGCCGATGCCACCGCTTCCGGACTGGGTGATCCGGTGACTATCGCGATCAATCTGTCACTGCTTACGGGCCTGATATTGCTTCTCCTCAGAGCGTTGCGACTGGGGGCGATCGTCAATTTCATGAGTCACTCAGTGATCTCCGGTTTTACCAGCGCCGCGGCACTTCTGATCGCCGTCAGCCAGATACGCCATCTGACCGGTCTGGAAATTCCCCGGGACAGCTTTATCACTGATCAGTTGATGCAGCCATTGCTCCAGTTCAACAGCATCAATCCATCAACCCTTTCACTGGCCTGTGCCGCGCTGTTTACTCTCTGGTTCGTCAAGGAGAAGCTCTGCTGCCTGCTGGAACGTTCTGCGGTTCCTGCCTGGCTATCTCAGCCGATCTGTCGGGCCGGCCCTATGTTTGCCATGTTACTGGGTATTATTCTGGTTGCAGCACTGGAGTTAGATCTGCAGGCCGGTGTTGCCATTGTCGGCCTGATCCCGGAAGGATTACCTCAGTTGCAGATGATCTCAATCGATCTGCAACTGTGGCAGCAATTACTGACGCCCGCAGCCCTTATCGCGCTGATCGGCTTTCTGGAGAGCGTATCCGTGGGTACCACGCTGGCCAGTAAGCGCAGAGAGAGGATCGATCCCAATAAAGAACTGGTAGCACTGGGTGCTGCAAACCTGGGCGCAGCAATCAGTGGCACCTACCCGGTAGCCGGAGGCTTTGGTCGCTCTATGGTGAATCATGCTGCCGGCGCGCAGACGACTATTGCTTCAATCATCGCTGCTCTGCTGGTCGCCATCACTGTCGCCTTCTTTACGCCTCTGTTTTACTACCTGCCCAATGCGGTACTTGGAGCTGTCATCGTGATGGCCGTCCTGCCCCTGATCGATATTAAGGCTTTTACTGACAGCTGGCGCTTCAACAAAGCCGATGCCCTGACCCTGCTCGGCACCTTCCTGTTTGTGCTGGTACTGGGCGTCGAACTGGGGATTCTGTGCGGCATTGCGATCTCCTTCCTGCTACTGCTGTATCGCAGCAGCCAGCCTCATATCGCGGTGGTTGGCCGGGTAGGCGACAGCCAGCACTTCCGCAATATCGAGCGCTACGATGTCACCACTGACAAACATATTCTGGCGATCCGGATCGACGAAAGCCTGTACTTTGCCAACACGCGCTTTGTGGAAGATTTTATCCGTGCCCAGTGCGCGACTCACCGGGAAGTAGAGCATGTGGTGATGATCTGCAACGCAGTCAACTTTATTGATGCCAGCGCTCTGGAGTCGCTGGAGAATCTCTCCGTACATCTGGCATCAGAAGGGATAACCCTGCACCTGTCCGAGGTAAAAGGCCCGGTCATGGATCAGTTACAGAACACGCACTTCATTGAGTTGATTCAGCCGGGCAAAGTTTTCTTCACCACCGACGAGGCAATTCGCGAACTCACTGTAGACAACACTAACCCGCTCGCATCTTACGACGCCGGGATATAAACAGAAAGCTGCCTTCCCGCTTCTTAGCCTCTTTCTTAGCCTGCGCAGCAAGCTCTGCCACTTCATGATAGCTGAGACAGCTGTACGGGTCGGGATGCACCACTCCGCAAGATAAACTGAGGATCGGGAAGAAGGTGGATTCACCACTACGGCTAACCGACCAGATTCCCCCCTGATCAAGGTCTTTCGGGTTATAGAACTCCCGGATCGCTTCGTCGAACTGCTGCAGAATACGCTCACAGCGCTCCTGCCAGTCTTCAGTCCTGAACACCACAACAAAATCATCTCCGCCCACATGCCCGGTGAAGTTCTCACCATTGGCATTGCGGGTCAGAAGCTCACCCAGTAACTGAATCAGACGATCCCCTTTGACGTAACCATAGCTGTCATTAAATGGCTTGAAGAAGTTGATATCGAAGTATGCGACGCGGAAGTTTTCAGTCTGTTTCAGCAGCGCATCAATCTCCCGGTTAATCGGTACATTCCCCGGCAGCAGGGTCAGAGGGTTTGCATAGCGGGCATTACGGATCTTCAGCTCGGTAATTTTTTTCAGCAGGTCACGGACATTACCGATGCCCTGGTACTGCCCCTCTTTGGTGATGACCAGCCCCTGGTGCAGGTATACAGCATCCTGCTCAGTAATGATCCGGGACACATGCTCCAGACTGGTATCAGCCTCGATAATAATCGCATGGGTATCCAATACCCGGGTTACCGGCCGGTTCTCATACAACGCACGACCATACTGGGTTGAAAACAGCTCCAAAAGGTCTGAACGGTGCACCGTACCGATCGGCCGACCATCTTCCAGCACCGGTAATACGTCGTACAATGGATTCTCTTTGAACAGCTGCACGGTGTAACCCATGCTGTCATCAAAACTCAGCGATGGTGCCGGATGAATCAGCACAGCGGCCGTTTCAGCCATATCCTTATCGCTGCCAGCCCTGCGCTTACGAGGCAACCAGTCTTCACTGTCGCACTTCATCGCCGGCGTCTGAGTCGGATAGCCCAGATAAAAACCCTGACCAATAGTTGCCCCCAGTTCTTTCAGCGTAATCAGCTCAGAGCGGGTCTCAATTCCTTCTACGATAACCTTACAGCCAACACCATTGGCGATACTGCAGATTGACTTAACAAACTGTCGCTTAACCGGTTCCCGGTCGATGTTGTGGATAAAATGACGATCAATCTTAACGTAGTTAGGTTGCAGCTCAGACCATAGTTTCAGGCCAGAGTAACCGGTTCCCAGATCATCAATGGCTACTCTGAAGCCCATACTCTTATAATAATTCACAGCCTCCAGCGTCAGACCATGATTATCAAACGGGTGCTGCTCAGAAATCTCGATGACGATGGCATCCAACGGGATATTCAGTGATGCCAGCCATTCAGCCGTCATCCCCTGTTGGTGCTCGGGAGTTCCCAGAAGTGAAGCGCTGACATTAAGAAACAGCTTACCTTCGAGCTCAAGCCGCGCAAACGCCTCGATCGACAGACGCCGACAGGCCAGCTCCAGCTGATGGGTCAGATCGCACTCAATAGCGGTGCCGAACAGAGCCCCCGGCATGTGTAGCGGGCCGTTTTCCGGGCCCCGGATCAGAGCCTCGTGGCCCAGTACTTCACCACTGCGAAGGTCAACAATGGGCTGGAAATGCGGAAACAATTTTTCTTCCGCAATTAGCACTTTCAACTGTTCACATATTTCACTGCAGATCTGTGTTTCAAATGCCGTCATGATCGGGGACTTCTGGTTACTAATCTCCCTAGCTTATTAAGGGCGGATTACAGAAAGATGACAGCAGAGACGGTTTTAACCACAGCAAAGAAGATACCTCCAGCGGCCGCCGGAGGCTTGAAGATGATCAGCTTTCGATCTGGCAGGCCAGCATAGCCCGTTCAATTTCATCCCAGTCCAGCGCCCGGGGGCTGATAATCTCGATACGGGAATCCCGACGATAGGCGACCTTGTCGAAATCGTGTTCATCCTGCACCCGGTTAAACAGCACCCAGTCGCCACCAATACGGATCACGCCTTTAATCCGACTGACCCCTTCAAGGCCATTGAGAACCTCTTCCAGCGCCCAGTAATCGAAACGATCATCCCGGTGAAAGATCCAGCCACAACTGAAAAAACCGCTACCATTACCTGTTTTACGAATAGGCTTGCCCGGCTCAGACAGCTCTTCGGTTTTCCCTTTGTGATGCTCATGATGGTGGTGATGATCATGTTCGTGTTCGCGCTCATGCTCATGCTCGTGATGATGTGCATGTGCACTGTGCGCATCCGGGAATTGCGCGCTCAACTGACCGTTTCGCACCCGATCCAGCAGATCGAAATCGATCACGCCCTGCGTAGTACGGCCGACATACTGCTTAGGTGGAAACATGCCAGCCAGACTGGTTTCGGCAACCTCAATCAGCGTTTCATCGGCAAGATCACACTTATTAAGAATGACCACATCGGACAGGCTGAGCTGATCCTGAAAGGTTTCGTTACTGACAACTTCCTGCTGCTCCAGCAGACGTGGGTCGAGCAGACAAACCGTTGCCCGCAGATCCAGCACATCTCTGAAAGCTGGTCCCATAAGGGTATCCATAATGCCTTCCGGATGACCCAGACCGGTAGGCTCAATAATCAGACGGTCCGGGTTAACACGTTCAATCAGCAGTGAAAGGGTTTTATTCAGGGAAGCTCCTACCGCGCAACACATGCACCCGCCAACCAGCTCCTTAACATGCAGACCGTCCTGATCCGGCAGCATCTCCTGATCAATTCCGACCTGGCCAAACTCATTGACCAGAATCGCCCATGACTCTTCTTCAGGCTTATTCGCCAACAGTCCATTGATAGCGGTGGTTTTTCCAACCCCCAGAAAGCCGGTGATAATATTGGTCGGGATCAGTTTGCGATGCTCGTTCATAATGTCTCTTTGTTATTTTCAGCCAGCCTGACAAAAACAGATTCAGAGGGAAATCCGCCTTGAGTCTATTCTAGGCATGAACAATCGGCAGGCTTTTGCAGAAACGGCCAGTTTTAGGGTACAACCGACAGTAACCGCTCACTTTTCAGCATCCGTGAAGGCGTGCTCAATCCTGGATCGAGAAAGAACGCAGTAGCTGGATCTCTTCCGCCCAGATCGTCTCGTCGATAGTTTCCAGTACCATCGGAATACCGCGAAAGCGGTCATCTGCCATGATATACCGGAACACCTCCAGACCGATCTCCCCCATGCCGAGACTGTGATGACGGTCCTTACGGCTGGCAAATTCCGCCTTGGAATCGTTCAGGTGCATCCCTTTGAGGAATTCAAAACCGACATGCTGCTCGAATTCTGCAAAAGTTGTCTCGCAATCACTGCGGTCGCGCAGATCATAACCTGACGCAAAGGTATGGCAGGTATCGAGACAAATGCCGACCCGGCTTTTATCCTCAACGTGGTCGATGATATAGCCGAGCTGCTCAAAACGATTTCCCAGGTTACTCCCCTGCCCCGCTGTATTTTCGATCACAGCGGAAACACCGCGAGTCTGATCCAGGGCGATATTGATCGATTCCGCGATCGTGCGCAGGCAGGTTTCTTCATCGGTTTTACGCAGATGACTGCCGGGATGGAAATTCAGATAACACAGGCCCAGCTGTTCGCAGCGCTGCAGCTCATCAATGAATGCGGTACGGGACTTTTCCAGGGGCTCAGTTTCAGGGTGACCCAGATTAATCAGGTAGCTGTCGTGGGGCAGCACCTGCTCCGGAGCAAAGCCCAGTCGCTCACAATTATCCCGAAACTTTTTAATGCTGCCTCTGGTCAGCGGTTTCGCCTCCCAGCGGCGCTGATTCTTGGTGAACAGAGCAAAGGCGTTGGCTCCCAGTTTAGCGGCATTCAGCGGAGCATTTTCCACTCCGCCCGCAGCACTGACATGGGCGCCAACAAAATAATTTTTCATATTTTCTCATCGTCATGAGCAATGTGTGGGCAAGGCGCCCGGAGCGCAAGAACCGGAGTGTATATTTTATACATGAGGATTCTGAGCACCGCGCAACGCAGCCCAGACATTGCGCAATAGATGAATCACAGCTTGCAGGCACCGCCCAGGCAGTCATCGAAATCCATGCTCTCTAGCTCAGCACGCTCCGCCTGTGCCGCTTTAATACGCCCGAACAGTTCAGCTTCCAGACCTTCGCCTTCACCAGCGCCAGCCTTCTCAAACACCGCAACCAGTACGTTCAGTTCATCCAGAGTAAAATCGTTCATCGTATATCTCACTTTTTGCTTTATAGGGGCAGCAGATGATCAATCATCAACTGCAGACTGCGCTGCCCGCGAAATTCATTTACATCCAGCCGGTATACCGCCCGGACCCGTTGTACAGCGTCATCGGGCCAGATCGACGTATCGGCGTTAAAATGGATCGCATCAATGGCGATACCACTATCTGGTTCCATTAATACCAATTTCAAGTGCCGCTGCCCGACAATTCTCTGTTGCAGCAGAGTAAACTCGCCGTCAAACAGTGGTTCCGGGAAGTTATGCCCCCAGGGGCCTGCCTCCCGCAGCATCTCGGCAACTTCCAGCGCCAGCTCCGAACCACTGAGCGTACCATCAGTCAGCACCGAATGCTGCAGATCCTCAGCGGATAACTGACGCCTCACTTCAGTATCAAATGCTTGCTGAAACTGAGCCAGGTGTTCTGCGGCGATAGTCATTCCTGCTGCCATCGCATGACCACCAAACTTCTTCAGCAGTTCAGGATGCTTAGCAGCCACAGCATCGAGTCCATCACGGATATGAAAGCCCGGCACGGAACGCGCAGAACCTTTCAGTTCACCATTATCACCCGCGGCAAAGGCCACCACCGGACGATTCACTTTCTCTTTAATCCGGGACGCCAGAATGCCGATCACCCCCTGATGCCACTCAGGATCATACAGACACAGTCCGAATGGCAGCTCACCTTCCGCATCCAGCTGCAACTCATCCAGCAGCGCGATCGCCTGCTGCTGCATCTCCTGCTCGATACCCCGACGTTCCTGATTCAATCCATCCAGCTGCACAGCCAGCGCATGGGCCCGCTCAGGGTCCTGCGTCAACAGACACTCAATACCGATAGACATATCATCCAGACGGCCCGCGGCATTGAGCCGTGGCGCCAGCGCGAAACCAAGATCAGTCGCGGTCAGACGCGAGCGCTGACGGCCACTGATATCGATCAGCGCCAGAATTCCCGGCCTGGCCTTACCAGCCCGGATTCGCTGCAAGCCCTGATAGACCAGGGTGCGATTATTCTGCTCCAGTGGCACAACATCTGCGACCGTTCCCAGCGCCACCAGATCCAGCAAAGAGCCCAGATTAGGCTTCGGCAGATTACGCTCTGCAAACCAGTTACGCTGTTCCAGCACCCTGCGCAGTGCCGTGATCACGTAAAAGATCACCCCCACACCACAGGTAGACTTTTCACTGAAGCTGCAGCCCGGCTGGTTAGGATTCACAATGGCGCAGGCATCCGGCAGCTCATCTCCGGGCAGGTGATGATCGGTAATAATGACATCAATTCCAGCCTGATTAGCCGCGGCGACACCCGCCACACTGGAGATGCCGTTATCCACAGTAATAATCAGATCAGGCTGCTGCTGCGCGGCCACCGCAACAATTTCAGGGCTCAGTCCATAGCCATACTCGAAACGGTTCGGCACCAGATAACTGACCCGCAGCGCGCCCATCATTCCCAGTCCAAGAATACCCACTGAGGTACTGGTGGCACCGTCACAATCAAAGTCGCCGACAATCAGAATCTGTTGCTTCTGTTCCAGCGCAGTCACCAACCTGGTAACCGCCTGATCCAGCCCCTGCATCTCCTGTCCGGTCTGCAACTGCTGCAGACTGCGGCCCAGTTTCTGGTGGTCTAACAGACCACGACTGGAGTAAATCCGGGCCAGCAGAGGCGCCACCTGCTGCTCAACAGGCGCACCCGCAACAGGCGTTCTGCGACGGATAATCAGTTCACTGTTCATGGTGCCTGCTCAGAAGGAAACCAACTATCGGTTTTATCGGTGAAATAGTAAGCCGTCA
>JAOXSA010000500.1 GCA_025800245.1 Amphritea sp.
GGACGGCTATCTGCCACTTGTGGCGATTGCTCAGTTTCCAATCGGCCTTCAGCCTGAGCATCCACTATTGCCTGTTCGGCATGCTCAGCTTTCCTATCCAGACTGAAGTAAGTTATGCCAGCCCCCGCCCACATGGATGCGAGTGCGATCCAGGCAGTAATGGAAAAAGCAGAACCGCCGGTAAGCCCGGCTCCGACAGCGCATCCACCTGCAAGCATCCCGCCCACACCCATGAATACAGCACCGAATATATAGCGCATCATACTGCGGCCATCCTTGAAACCCTGCAACTTAAACGTGCCGGAACTGATTGCCGCAATGAATGAGCCCAGAAATACCCCAGGTACCAGACCCACATCGAAATCCATCGGCGCCCCACCCGGAGTCAGAAAGTACATCAGCGTATCCGCAGAAGGGCCTGTGAATGTCATACTCTCTACCTGAGTCGGTTCAAATGCCTGATAGGACATATGGTAGGTAAACCACCAGCCACCAACGACCATACTGCCTACGCCGATAGCACCGACCCAGCCCCAGGCCCCCAGTTTATTCCGCACCCCGATGATGATAGCAATGACAGCACAGGTAAGGCCCAGATAAAAACCAGCGTACTCTCCTAATCCCAGAAAAGAGATCAGTTCCAGTCCACCGTCATCATGTAATAACCAACTGCCTGCCACCTGATCCCGCGCTGGAGCAAAGATCCCTCTCAGGGTTGCCTGAGCGGCAGCAGCAAACAATAGACCGGAGAACAGCGCCCGCAGGTTACCTGTCGCAGCCAGTACCAGCAGTCGGGCACCGCACCCCCGGGCCAGCACCATGCCGGAACCAAACAGCACTCCACCCAGAACCGCGCCAGAGAGGCTGCCATAAGAGGCCAGCATTCTCGAATCAGAGATATCCAGTTCTCCCATGGAGAGCAGCGTCTGTGTCCCCAGTACAGCGGCAGAAAATGTCAGGAGCCAGATCGCAACCTTTGGCCCCAGCTTGCCCTGATAAAACTCAAGTACCGCTGCACGCAGACAGAACTGACTTCGCTGAGCGAACATACCAAACATAAATCCCAGCACCAGGCCACCAAAAGCCATGGTTTCGGCTTCGCCCAGGCGATCAATAAGCCATTCAAAATCCATAATCGATCCATCCGCGTCCGTCAGTTCAGCACGGCACTCTCTGTACATTTTTCGAACAGATGATTATATAGATATAAGCTTATTCTTTCTTGACATATATCAGCAGAATCCGTTGCCAAATAGTTGTAGATAGCAGCGCCGGATTACAGGATTCACAAAGGTATTGCTGTATCAAATTTATCCCGGCGCAGTGAGATCAGGGTACGGAACTTCTGCAGATGCGGGTCTGTCGACAGGTACTCACGGGTGAAGTTTTCATAGGCCTCCATATCTTCAACCATCAATACCAACAGGAAATCGACCTCTCCGGTAACCTGATAGCACTGAGTCACTTCCGGGGCCCGATCCATCTTACGCTTAAAGGCTGCATAGATATCCAGCTGATCCCGTACCATCTCCACCTCAACAATAATGTTGATAAAGCGTCCGGCAATCCGGGGATCAATCAATGCCACATCGGCCATAATCACACCTTCTTCACGCAATTTTCTTACGCGACGCAAACAGGCTGGCGGCGATAATCCAACCTGTTCAGCCAGAGCCTGATTACTGATGCGATTATCACGTTGCAGCAGATTCAGAATATGCCGGTCTATGCGATCCAACTTATTGGCCATTATTTAACTCCAACAACCGAATAGTTAATTCAATTTCAAAATATAACTATATAAGAAATTTTATTTCAAAATACAGACTCACAAAGTCATCCTCACACCTTCACTCTGAATTACACTGCGCATTCATATTTCAGGGTGATATCCATGACACAGTTTGCTAAACAGTTCTTTCGCCAGACAGTGCCCAGCCTCGTTAAAGAGATCTACGAGATCTGTGCAGTGCTTTTCAAGCTAACCATTCCGGTGCTGATTGTGGTGAAAGCACTGGAGATGCTCGGCGCAATTCCTTATATCAGCATGGCATTAACCCCTTTGATGCAGCTCGTGGGCCTGCCTGACAGTATGGGGCTGGTGTGGACAACGACACTACTGACCAACATCTACGCCGGTATGCTGATCTTCTTCCAGCTGGCACCAGGGGAGTCGCTCACGGTAGCTCAGGTTACTGTACTGAGTACTATGCTGCTGATTGCCCACTCTCTGCCGGTAGAAGCCCGCATCGCCCAGAAAGCCGGTGTCAGGCTGATGGTGACCCTGCTACTTCGTCTGGTATCTGCATTGGTACTGGGTATGCTGCTGCACTACAGCTACCAGTGGGGTGGCTGGCTGCAACAACCGGTTGAACTGATCTGGGTAGCACCGGCTCAGGATGATAGTCTGTGGCAATGGTGCCTTACGCAACTACAAAGCTTTGCGATGATCGTGGTAATCATCAGCGCCCTGATCAGCCTGTTACGTTTCCTACGCTGGATTCACATCGAGCGGCTGATGATCTGGCTGCTGAAACCGGTACTGAAACTGCTGGGCATCAGCCCAAAGGCAACATCTCTGACCATTGTCGGTATCACGCTGGGATTATCTTTTGGTGGCGGTCTGCTTATCCGTGAAGCAGAAAGTGGACATATCAGTCCGAAAGACTGCTTTTCAGCCATCTGCCTGCTGAACCTCAGTCACAGCATTATTGAAGACACCCTGCTGGTATTAACGATGGGAGCCGATCTGTCTGGTGTATTATGGGCACGGCTGATTTTCAGTTTCATATTTATCGCTATACTGACCCGCTGGCTTGGAACGACCTCACCGGAGTTCCAGCAAAAGTACCTGTTTACTCAGCCCCCCAGAAAACAGCCCGGAATGGAGTCGGCCAATGCCAACACAGCAAGCTGATCAGCAAACGCTGAAACAAGGAATTATCTACGCACTGGCTGCCTATGGCATGTGGGGATTGTTTCCTGTTTACTTCAAAGCCGTTGAGCATATCAGCCCCTTTGAAGTGGTTGCTCACCGGGTGATCTGGTCGATGGTATTTCTGGGCCTGTTTATTATCGCGACCGGGCGCTGGCAGACGCTACTGGAGACATTGAAGCAGTCTGCCGTCGTTAAAGGCCTGGTGATTTCGTCCCTGTTTGTATCCGGCAACTGGCTGGTGTTTATCTGGGCTGTAGGTGATGATCGAATTCTGGAAACCTCACTGGGTTACTTCATCAATCCGCTGGTCAGTATGATGCTGGGCATGATTTTTCTCGGCGAACGGATGCGTCCGGGGCAGTGGCTGGCGATCGCACTGGCCGGCATGGGGGTACTGTATCAGTTGATTCAGTTGGGCACCCTGCCCTGGGTAGCGTTTGTACTGGCCGGCAGTTTTGGTACGTATGGGTTACTGCGTAAAAAGATCACCGTTGACCCCTTTTCGGGTCTTATGATCGAAACCATGCTGCTCACTCCACTGGCGCTGGGCTATCTGCTCTGGCTGGGTTGGGATGGCACTCTGATTTTCGGTCAGACAGGTTCCTCAGAAGCGTTGCTACTGATGGCCGCCGGCGTAGTAACCAGCCTGCCGCTGATCAGTTTTGCCGCCGGTACCAAACGCCTGACGCTAACGCTGAATGGCCTGCTGCAATACACCGCACCCAGTATCACCTTCCTGTTAGCGATCTGGGTCTACAACGAACCGATGGATATTAACCGCCTGATCACCTTTATCTTTATCTGGGCGGGCCTGGTCCTGTTTACAGTGGAAGGCATTACCCGCTCCCGTCAGCTGAAAAAGATGCAGCCCGCCGGGCAATGATCACTACACCGGTATCGCTGTTTCATACTTAATCTCGCGCAGGGTGAAGTTGGACTTCACCTGCGACACCCCTGGCAGGGAGAAAATCTTCTCTGTCAGGAAATGATCGTAAGTCGCCATATCCGGGATAATCACCCGTAGGACAAAGTCGGCATTACCGGTGACCGCATAGCACTGCAATACCTCAGGGCAGACCTTTACCGCTTCTTCAAAGGCCTTTGCGCTGTCTTTCGAATGACGCAGCAGACTGACCAGCAGAAACACACATAAACCGTAATTGAGTTTTTGCGGATCCACCTGCGCTTTATAACTTTGCAGGATCCCCCGCTCTTCCAATGCTTTTACCCGTCGCCAGCTGGCAGCGGTGGATAAGCCCACCTCATCAGCAAGTTGCTGGTTAGATATCCGTCCATCCTGTTGCAGAATTCGCAGTATGTGGCGGTCGTAATTATCCAGATCAGCAGGTAGATGTGCTAAAGAAGAGGTATTTGGCATTCTTATATCCCCGGGCATTCATTTGAAATATTCTTTCACAAAAATACACCAACACTAACTTTTATTACACAATTAGCAATAAACTGATCAACATTCGAAAGCACCTTACGGATAAAAAAACTTACACTGGATATTAAATAAGCAGCTTCGAGCAGCTGCAGGATAAAAATAATAAACAGTTCTGTGAGGTTTCCCCATGGGTGTGCATAAGTCTCCCCTGCTGGACAACTATGTCCTGAATGATCGCTACCAACGCAATACCGGCCGCGTTTTCCTTACCGGCACCCAGGCGCTGGTGCGACTGCCTATGATGCAGCGCCAGCTGGATCTACAAAATAATCTCAATACAGCAGGCTTTATCAGCGGTTATCGCGGTTCACCGCTGGGTGGCTATGATCAGGCACTGTGGCAGGCTGATGATCTGCTGAAGCAACACGATATCGAGTTTGTCCCCGCGATCAACGAAGATCTGGCTGCCACCATGGTGCTGGGTACACAGCAGGTAGAAAGTGACACCGACCGCAAAGTCGATGGCGTATTCTCTATCTGGTACGGCAAGGGTCCCGGCGTGGACCGTGCCGGCGATGCACTCAAGCACGGTAACACCTACGGCAGTTCCCCCAACGGAGGTGTTCTGGTGGTGGCCGGGGACGATCATGGCTGTGTTTCTTCAAGCATGCCGCATCAGTCCGATGTCGCTTTCATGTCCTGGTTTATGCCCACCATCAACCCCGCCAGTATTTCTGAATACTTCCAGTTCGGTTTGTGGGGCTTTGCCATGTCCCGTTTCAGCGGCATGTGGTGTGGCTTCAAGGCAATCGCCGAAACGGTGGAAAGTGCAGCATCGGTTGAGATAGCCGAACTGCCGGACTTTGTTATTCCTGATGACTTCACCGTCCCCGAAGGCGGACTGCACTACCGCTGGCCGGACCTGCCGGGCCCTCAACTAGAAACCCGGATCGAGCATAAACTGGCGGCGGTAGAGGCCTTTGCCCGCGCCAACCCGATCGATAAGCGTATCTACAACCTGCCTCAGGCCCGGGTAGGCATCGTCACCACCGGCAAAGCCCACCTTGATCTGATGGCTGCTCTTAAACTGCTGGGCCTCGATGAAGTCAAAGCCCGCAAGATCGGTCTGGATATCTACAAGGTCGGTCTGGTCTGGCCACTGGAGCGCAGTGGCGCGCTGGACTTTGTCCATGGCAAGCAGGAAGTGCTGGTGATCGAAGAGAAACGCGGCATCATCGAAAGCCAGATTAAAGAATACATGTCCGAACCGGACAACCCCGGCGAAGTGCTGATCACCGGTAAGCAGGATGAAAACGGCGAACCGCTGATCCCTTATGTGGGCGAGCTGAGCCCGAATATGCTGGCTCGTTATGTAGCCGCCCGACTGGAACGCTTGCTGGATCTGGATTTCAGCCAGCAGTTGGCGCAGATCGGTGTGCGCGGTAGTGATGCCAAAGATCCGGGAGGCGTACGACGTCTGCCCTACTTCTGCTCCGGCTGCCCACACAACTCATCCACCAAAGTGCCGGAAGGCAGTAAAGCCCAGGCTGGTATCGGTTGTCACTTCATGGCTTCCTGGATGGGACGGAAAACCGAATCCCTGATTCAGATGGGCGGAGAAGGGGTCAACTGGATCAGCAAATCCCGCTACCTGAACAACACCCACGTATTCCAGAATCTGGGCGAAGGCACTTACTTCCACTCCGGCTCCATGGCGATCCGCCAGTCACTGGCAGCGGGTGCCAACATAACTTACAAGATTCTGTTTAACGATGCGGTGGCGATGACCGGGGGTCAGCCAGTAG
>JAOXSA010000518.1 GCA_025800245.1 Amphritea sp.
ACAATCGCACCAAAGGCAATGCAGCGCGCCAAGCCCACCCGCACCTCAAGCGCTCGTGCTACGCGCCGTACCGTTAACCAGACTTTGCATCCGACGGCCCCGCAACGTCTGACTGGCACCAGACACGCTGCCATTTGACACGGAAAGCCCCGGAACATAATCCGCCAGAACCCGCTCCAGCGTCTCGCCTGCGCTGATGCGCACTTAGTTTGATTTCCTGCAATTGGACAATGTCTTCGTCCGCCCCATCGCCCTGCAGATCCGTTTCCTGTGCCCAGAGCGCAGAATGCCCAAGCAGTACAGCCGCAAGCCCCCAGAATGCCAACCACCGCGGCCGAACCACCAGAAATAAGCCCGATAAGCGAGAGAGAAAAACCGCTATCCACGAGAATAGCTCTGCTCCAGCGCTTTGATCAATCCTTCTGGCAGGCGGAACAGCAAGGCAAAGGCAAAAATCGCAAAGGCGCCCGGGCGTTTGACAAACTGTCTCAGGTCGGGCTTCGCTGTTGCCGTGCTGACGGCCGCTCCGCCGGGCACAAACGAACGCCGCTGCCCCAACTCCTCTGGTGTCAACAAGAAGAGTAGAACCGCCAACATCGACAGCGCCCCCGCACTGAGCACCGCCCAGAACCACCCGGCATATTCATATAGTACCAGCGTACCAGATCCGCCGATCAAAACGCCTGCTGCCACGGCACCAGACTGAATGGCATTGCCACCAGACTGATTGCGCGCATTGAGGTGCTCAACCGCATAACCATCGGTCGCAATATCCTGCGTCGCGGACGCCATCACAAAGCAAAAAGAATCGGAAAAAAGGATTGGATGTCCGCAACAGGATCCAGCATTGCCAGCCCAACGATCAACCCTATCGCAATGATCTGCGTTACAAATATAACACCTTTACGGCGAATTTTTGAATTCCAGGAAAGGCGGTCAACATAAGGCGCCCAGAAAGCTTTCAGCACCCAAGGCAGCATCAAAAATGCCCAGCCCACCTATGACGGCTAGATCCACACCACGGGCGCGCAAAATCGGCGGCAATGCTGCAGCAACCAGATTTAGCGGAATAGCCTGAGCCACATAAAGCCCTGCCAACGCGACCCAGACGCGTGCCCGCAAAGCGGGCAAGGCACCTTCTACCTGATCGGCAGCATCAGCTTCTTTTTCACGCGGGAACATAAGCATATTTTCCGAGTAACACGCAGCCAACCCACGCCTTTCGCCGGATCCTAGATAGAATTACTCAGGAATTCAAAAAATGAGCTACAGCTCATAAGTGTTATTTATTAAATAACAAATACTTAATCGGCAGAAAGAAAGTGATACATTACGCATCTAACATTTTTTTATCAAACGCAGACGCAGAATCTGCTTGCACCAGCGCCTTACATCTCCACTGTGCTCTGACACGCGCGTCAGCGCCAGAGTTTGAAGGCAAGCAATAAACAACTGGTTTTGAAGCAACGCCAATTCACGGCGCTCTGCGGTTTCAACTGGAACGCCAAATTTCACCTGAACTGTCAGAATACGCTCAAGGATCTGTTCAAAATGTTTGCGCTCCAGCTCCACAAGATCGGGCGAACTGGCCATAGCGCGCCGTAACTGCCAATGTCCGGGAGCATTTATCTCTTCACCGCCAGCCAGCGCCGAAACAGCTCATAAAATCGCCTCCTTATTTGGAAAAAACTGATAGAGGCTGCCAATGCTAATCCCAGCCGCCTTGGCGATTGCATTGGTCGTAATTTTATCTGCTGTCCCCGCCGACAAGAGAGACAATGTCGTATCGAGAATTTTCTCAATCTTTAAGGCAG
>JAOXSA010000533.1 GCA_025800245.1 Amphritea sp.
AGTGATTGGTAGGAAACATCTTCGGATCCAGCTGGCCGTAAATAAACGGGTAGGGATAATCCTGCCAGCGGCTGAGTTTATTGAGTCTGCGCTCCGAGGGACGGAGTTTCAGGCATTGGTCCCAGTCCGGTTTAGAGCCGCCGCTGATCTCTACCTGATCCTGCTCCTTGACAGAGCTTTTAAGAATTTCGTCGTTTACGTAGAAACCAGCCCGTTCCCGGGAGACCAGATAGCCGTCGTACATCAGATGCTCATACGCGAGAATCACCGTATTACGGGAAACCCCCAGCATCTCGGCCAGCTTGCGGGTTGAAGGTAGTGGGATATCCGGCGGTATATGACCGTCGATAATAGCCTTACTGATCTGTTCTCGGATCTGCTGCTGCAGACTGGAATCGCTGTCAGGCGAGAGATGAAACAGGTGGTTTAACATCGGCTAACTCCACAGGCTCTTCAGTGTGCGCTGAATCGGCCTACGACATTTTATTCTTATATTCGTTTCAGCTTACTGGTACCAAAGAAAGGGGCGTTAGTACCAGCATCTGGAGCCATATAGTACCAATTCGCATAGCAAAAGAATGTCAAAAATTGGGTCTTAATATTTGTTAAATAATGGGTCTGTTTGAGGTCCATTATTGGCCTTACTCTGTATCTCAGATAGCGGGGTATACAGACATCCTGTCATGCTCCGGACACTGGTAAAAAAGAGAGTAAGCGATGATAACGGAACAGACATTCAAAGTATCAGGTGGCACGCGTCAGAACGAGCTGGGACAGCCAATTGGCCCGGCGCTGGATAACTGGACGCCTTGCTCCCGACCATTGCGCACCACCATGACCGGGCGCTTTTGCAAGCTCGAACCGATGATGCCTGAACGCCATGCTAAGCAGCTGTTTGAGGCATTCAGCCGGGATGAGGCAGGAAAAAACTGGACCTATCTTTTTGCAGATCCTTTTACCGGGCAGGCTGCGTTTGATCAGTATCTGCTGGAAACCTGTTGCGGTGATGATCCGCTGTTCTACACAGTGATCGATCAGTCTACAGGTCTGGCTGTAGGGATGGCAGCGCTGATGCGGATTGATCCGGCGATGGGAGTGATCGAAGTCGGGCATATTAACTTTTCACCGCTGATGCAGCGAACACCAGTCTCGTCGGAGGCGATTTTTCTGATGATGCGCCGGGTATTTGATGAGCTGGGTTATCGCCGTTTCGAATGGAAGTGCGATAACAATAATACCCCTTCAAAAAGGGCCGCTGAGCGTTTTGGTTTTACCTTTGAAGGTATCTTCCGTCAGGCCGTTGTGTACAAACAGCGCAGTCGGGATACCGCCTGGTTCTCGATTATTGATCAGGAGTGGCCGGAGATTAAGTCGATGTTTGAAGGCTGGCTTGCCGCTGACAATTTTGATGAACAGGGCAGGCAGAAACAGTCACTCAAGGATTTCAGTACAGACAAGGAGGCACAATGAATATAAAAGTGAAAGCACTGCACAGCAGTGACCGGCAGGCATGGGAGTCGCTGTATAAAGGCTACGCAGAGTTCTACAACATGCCGATGACGGAAGAGACACTGAATACCGTATGGCAGTGGATCTTTGATCCGCATAACCGCTTTTTTGCCCTCATTGCGAAGGACGAGTGGGACAACGGGATCGGTCTGATGCACTACCGGGCGATGCCTTCGCCGTTGAGAGGGGCTGAAGTGGGTTTTCTGGATGATCTGTTCGTGGACCCGGATTGTCGTGGCAAAGGCGTGGTGGAGTTGATGTTTGAGCGTTTGAAGCAGGAGGCTCAGGCTCAGAACTGGCCTTTTGTACGCTGGATTACCGCGGAGAACAATTATCGGGGACGTGCCGTATATGACCGGGTATCCGACAAAACCCACTGGCAGACCTACCAGATGAATACAGATTAAGGGGAACCCGGTGTTTGAGCCGATCCTGATACTGGGGCTGATGGCAGTAGTGTTGATCGGCTCTCCCGGTCCTGCGGCAATGGCTCTGGCGGCGACGGGGGCACGTCACGAGTTCCGCCAGGGGCTACCTCTGATCGCTGGGCTGATTACCGGTGTGCTTCTGACCGGATTACTGACCAGTGTCGGTATGCTTGCTCTGTTCAATCGCTGGCCTGAAGCCCGGTTGCTGATGCAGCTGCTGGGGGCTGTTTTTATTCTGGTGATGGCGGTGCGAATGCTGCGTTTACCAGCAGTGACTCAGGGCACTATCAACAAAGCTCATTTTGGCTTTAAGTCCGGCGTGCTGATGAATATTCTCAGCCCCAAAGCGTACGCGGTGTTTATGCTGCTGATCAGTCAGTTTTTGCCGCCGCTATCCGGAAAATGGTTACCAATTCTGGTACTGGAAAGTGTTTCCCTGGTTGCCACGGTTATAGTCACCTTTGGCTGGCTGCTGCTGGGTGGGGTGCTAAAACGCCTGATAAGGACGCCAGCAGGACAGCAACGGATGCAGTCAGTTTTTGCGATTATGATGGTGATATTCGTTGTGCCTATCCTGTTTTCCGGGCTTTCCTGAGAGGAGCAGTCGCACCAGTATCGGGGTGCGTCTGAGCTATTGCTAACGGATGATAGGTTGCTATTAATCCGCGAAGCCTGCATCTGTGCCGGGCTGAAGAGCTAATCTGATGAGTCTGTATGAATGGTGACGTTACGTGAATACCAGAGCCCCTGCGGCGAACTGATTCTGGGGGCATACAATGATCGCTTATGTCTCTGTGACTGGCGTTCCCGACGTAATCGGGAAGCGGTTGACCGCAGGATTCTGCGATTTCTTAACTGTGACTATCAAACCGGAGACAGTGATCTGATCAGACTGGCTATCGATCAACTGGAGCAGTATTTTGCCGGTGAGCGGAAACAGTTTTCAGTACCCTTGTTATTGGCTGGTACTGAGTTTCAGCAACAGGTCTGGCGAGAGTTGCAACGTGTACCTTTCGGACAGCAGATCAGCTATCTGCAACTGGCAGAACAGTTACAGAACCCAAAGGCTATCCGGGCGGTAGCAGCGGCTAATGGTGCTAATGCCCTGTCGCTGTTTGTTCCCTGTCATCGGATTGTCGGCAGTGATGGTTCTCTGACCGGTTATGCCGGGGGCTTGGCTGCCAAGCAGTTTCTGTTGAATCTGGAGCAACCTGCCGGGCAGGCAGAGCTGGCACTGGGCTGACTTTTCAGCTGCCCCAGCCCAGGAACTGCTCCGGATTATCCCGGATCTCAATTAACTGATCCCGGAGCTTATCGGCAAATGCCCGGGTGATCATCGAACGGGGTGTATCGTCCGGGTAGAAAATGCCGATCTTTAGCTCGATCTGCGGATCAAAGCGGCGGAATACCACTTTACCCGGGTTGGCATAGCCCTGATAGCTGGTAATCGATATTGGATCCATGACACAGACGCCCAGACCGCGTTCAACAAAAGTCAGTGCCGGGATGTAGAAGCGGGTTTGCAGACGGACATTCATCCGGTGGCCGTTCTGCTCAAATTGCTTCAACAGGTCATGAAAGATCATGTGGTCCGGATGCAGCGTGATCATCGGCTCACTGTCCAGCAGTTCGGTATTCAGGACTTCATGTTCTGCCAGGGGATTATCAGCGGACAGCGCAACAAAACAGGGCAGAGTGAAGCGATCCTCATCGGCCAGTTGAGACTGGTGCTGGGTAATCTCCGCCAGACCCAGATCATACTGGTTGGATGCCACCCACTCGGCGACCAGATCAGAAGTCCGGGTTTGTAGTGATGCCTGTACTTTAGGATGTTCTTCCAGAAAGTCCGCCAGCAGATTCGGCATGAAGAAGGTGGAAGGCCCCGGCATACAACCGATCCGCAGGAAGCCATACTGCTTGTTCTGAATATCCTGAACAGTCTGGCTGACATCCTGAATACGGTTAAAGATACCCTCGATCTCTTTATACAGATAATCCGCTTCAGGTGTCGGATAAAGTCGCTTCTTATGCCGTTCAAACAGCTGGAATCCGATCTCTTCTTCCAGAGAACTGATCATCATACTGACCGCCGGCTGGGTACGGAAAAGCTGTTTTGCTGCTTGTGAGACCGACCCGGTCAGCATGACGGCACGGAAGGCTTCCATCTGTTTGAGGTTCATTATGCTGCCTTAAGTTATTAGTCTGGCTGATAAACGATATAGAAAACGGTGCTGTTAATTATGTTACAGGGCGGTAGATTCGTATAGCGGTGACAGGGAAAAATGCGGGAAATCTGGTGGGAAACAGAATTAAAATCACCCGGATGCCAGAGCAGAGCCGGGTGATGGGAGGTAACCGCAGAGATTTACTTCTTGCTGGTACGTGCCGCTTCTTCGGTGTAGATCGCGTAGGTTGCTTTCAGGTCCGTTTTCCAGGAAGGGCCGTGGCGGAAGTCTACCAGCGCGCCGATGTTTTCGTAGGCTTTCAGTACTTCAGGATCTTTCATTGCTTTAGCGGTTGCAGCAGTCAGTTTATCAACTACTTCCTGAGGTACACCTTTTGGTGCAAAGACGCCGGACCAGCCGCCGAAGCTGCCTTTGATACCGTAATCAGAGAAGGTTGGAACGCCCGGGAAAGCATCCATCTTCTGATCCATTACCAGTACACGGGCACGGTCAGCTTTTACGTGAGGGCCGAATGCTGGTGGGAAGGAAACGGCAGAATCGATGTGACCGCCAACAACGGAAACCATGGAGTCAGCAGCGCCTTTGGCGTGGACATACTTGACGTTGTAACCGGACTGGTTGGCGATGATGTTAGCCATGATGGTACCGGAAGACGATGCGCCCCAGGAACCCTGAGTCACGGTGTCGTTGTTCGCGCCTTTGATGAAATCATCGAAGTTCTTGTACGGGCTGTCTTTAGCTACAACTACTGCCAGCGGTACAGAAGTGAACTTCACAACTGGCTCGAAGGTATCGAAGCTGTATGGTGTTTTGGTGAAGTTAGGGGTTACCAGCATGTTACTCAGACCAGCATTGATCAGCGTGTAACCGTCAGCTTTGGCACGGGCTACGAAAGAGGTGCCAACGACACCGCCGCCACCGGTCTTGTTGATAACAACAACAGGAACACCCAGCTCTTTTTCTACCGCATCTGCCCAGATACGGGTGGTCAGATCGGAGTCACCACCGGCGCCCCATGGCACGATGACTTTGATCGGTTTTTCCGGATATTCAGCCAGTGCTGCGCCGGATGCGATGGTCATTGCAACGGCTGTTGCGATAGATAGCAGAGTCTTTTTAGAGCTTTTCATACTAACTTCCTTCGATTTATTTTTATTGACGTTTAAGTATCTTCACCGGGCCTGGTAAACCTGCCGGAGCCCGGGTGAAGGGATTTATATAAGTTCTTTAAATAGGTTCTGCTCAGGCGGGCTTTTCTGCCGCTGGAGCCGGGGCCTTAGAGCCTTTGCGTTTTACCCGCATGCTTGAGTAAACAAAGAATGCAGACAGTGCGATAAACACCCAGGAGAACGGTGAAGCGAAGAACAGGTGATACTCACCGCCAACGATGGCGAATGCCTGATCCAGGTTCTGCTCCAGGAACGGTGTCAGAATGAAACCGATAATGAATACCGCTGGATTAAGTCCGACCATGCGCATGCCGTAGCCGACCACGGTAAAGCCGATCAGAACCAGGATGTCGTTCATGTTCTGGCCCGCGGTGAAGGCGCCGGTGAAGGCAAACACGGTTACGCATGGGAAGATGTAGTAGCGACGCAGCGATGCCATCTTCACAAAGAAACGGAAGCCGGAGCGGGCGATACCCAGCAGGAACAGGTCGGTGATCAGGAATCCGGCAAAGATCGCGTAGATCGTCTCGGTGTGTTCAAAGAAGATCATCGGACCCGGTGTCAGGCCGTGAATCAGGAATGCCCCCATCAGCAGTGCTGCCACATCATCCCCCGGGATGCTCAGAGTCAGCATCGGAATCATGCTGGAACCACAGACCGCATTGTTTGCCGATTCCGCCGCTGCAATACCTTCTACTGAGCCCTTGCCGTACTGGTCAGGTTTCTTAGAAGTGCGCTTTGCCTCTCCGTAAGCAATAAAAGCTGCAGTACTGGAACCCAGTCCCGGCAGGGCACCGATAAAGGTACCGATACCGCTGGATTTCAGAATCGTACGGAACACATTCTTGTATTCTCTGAAGCTGATACGGTTATCTGTAGGGTTGGCTGAGCGGGTAATTGCCAGCTCATGATGCGGTACTTTTCGGCGGCGGATGACGTTGATCACCTCTGGCATAACCAGCACACCGATCAGCATCGGGGTGAAGGTGAAACCGCCGATCAGCTCATCGACACCGAAGGTAAAGCGGGAAGAACCGGTGATGGAGTCCATGCCCACCATCGCAAACAGCATACCCAGACAGCAGGACAGCAGACCACGTGGAATGGATTCGCCCGCCATAGAGCCGATCACTGTGAACGCGAACAGCAACAGGAATACCTTCTCAATGGGACCGGCCTGCAATGAGATTGCGGAGATCGGTGCAGCCACCAGAATCAGTACCAGTGTTGCCAGCATCTCACCGGAAACTGAAGCGAACAGCGACATATCCAGTGCTTTACCGGCTTTACCCGCTTTGGTCAGCGCATGACCATCCTGAGCCGTCAGGAAAGAGGCGGCTGCCCCCGGTGTGTTGATCAGAATCGCCGAGATTGATCCACCATAGATACCGGCCTTATAAACCGCCAGCAGCATGGTGATACCGATAATAGGATCGACATAAAAGGTCATCGGCAACATGATGGCGATCGCCATAATGGCGGAGATACCCGGAATCGCACCGAAGATAATACCGATTACCACGCCCAGAATAATGCCAAGAATCGGCCCTACAGCCAGGATTGCGCCGAAGCCGCTGAGAATATTGTCTAACATCTGAATAGCTCCCTTACAGCGTCCAGGTTGGCAGGTAAACCCGCAGGAATTCACGGGACCCGTAATAGATCAGAACGGGAGTGATGACAGAGACGATGATGATCGGGATCCAGTTACGTCCACCCAGCAGGATGGCCACGGCAAGCATGATAAACGGTGTGGTTACCAGGAAACCCAGGTGCGGCACCGCAAGCCAGTAAGCAACGAAAATACCGATGTAGATAAAGATGCCGGAAAAACCATTGGTAATGATGATTTCGTTGGAATCAGGCGCAGCTGCTTTAAGCAGTTTGTTCAGTGACTGAATACCGATAGTGGCCGCAAAGATAATGATGAAACCAGCAACTACCCGGGGCAGGAACATAATGCCCAGGTCGCTTTCAGCACCACCCTCTGCGAGATTATCGTTGGTCAGAATGATCACCGCAGCGATGATCAGTAGCGTCGATAGAACGACGTCAATTTTTCTTCTATCCATTTTACTGCCAGCAAGTTCTTATTTTTATACGACCAGTTCCGCTTGTGATGGCGGTGACTCTGTTCAGGAGTATTCGGTACCCCCTCAGAGCTGTTGTGCAACTGGTCACTATTTAATCCAGTTTAAATAAACCCTATATAGATACAATTCGAAAAAAAATTTGATTTCATAAGTTTGGCTTATGTTTTGTCTCTGAAGCGTTTATTCCTTCGTTGCCTATTATTCCGCTGAAAAGAAATCAGTATCTGAAAGGTTGGGAGACAGGCGGATTCGGCAGATCAAAGACAGGTAGCTGAAGTGGTAAAAACATCACAAAGAGCTGGTAAGAATAGAACATAAGAAAAGCTGATGATTTATTAAAAAAATACGATTTGTGATTATGTTTTTCGAGGCAAATAATAATTGCATCAAGGCTCTGACATGAATCGATCTGTCGAGACAAGCCGATAACAACAATAAAAGGAGAACCTCGATGCTTGCCTTTTCACTGATGCAGAGCGACTGCTATCGGTGCATTGCACTTCGACCTTCCGTTGTATCCGGTCCCGTCGCTTATATGCGTTCTGATCGTCTTTTCAGTAGCCAGTATTTCTGAGGCCAGACTCGTTCTGGCAACAGGGCATCTATAAGCAGACAAGTGAGAACACGATGATAGAACGCCAACACTCCAATCAGCGTATGAGCCAACTGGTGAGTTTTGCCAATCTGGTATGGACTGCCGGTCAGGTAGCCAAAGATCCTTCTCAGGATATGGCGGGCCAGACACAGCAGATCCTTGATCAGATCGACGCACTGCTGGCAGATGCCGGAACCGATAAGAGCAAGCTGATCAGCGCCAATATCTGGGTGTCCGATATCCGGCAGTTTGCGCAGATGAATGAAGTCTGGGATGCCTGGGTAGACAGCAATAATGCACCGGCCCGTGCCTGTGTTGAGTCCCGTCTGGCGCGCCCTGAGCTGCTGGTGGAAATTCAGGTCGTTGCGGCGAAAATCTGAGTCTGAGGCGTGGATCTGATCCACCGGATGCATATGGAAAATAATAACGTTGCCATCATTGGCGCAGGCATTGTCGGGCTTTCCACCGCACTGAGCCTGCAGCAGGCAGGCTACCGGGTCACCCTGATTGATCGGGAGGCTCCGGGTATGGGAGCTTCTTTCGGTAACGCAGGTCTGTTCGCCGATTATGCGCGTCTGCCGTTCACTAAGTTTGCACTGATGCGAAAAATGCCAGGCATGCTGATGGACAGTACCAGTCCTCTGTCGATGCAGGGTAGTTATTTGCCTAACCTGCTGCCTTATGGCTGGGGGTTTCTTAAATCCTGCTTTCAGTCCCGTTATGAAGCGGGTCGTGAGGCCCTGACATCCTTACAGCAGTTTGCGCCAACGGCGGATAAAACCCTGTTGCAACTTACCGGTGCTGAGGATCTGGTGAAAGCCAATGGTTGTCTGGCGCTGTTTGACTCTGAGCAGACCGTGGCGGATGCCCGTGAGGGCGATATGGCCGAACGGCTACAGCAGGGCGTTAATCTTGAGTTTCTCAGTGCCGCAGAAGTTGCTGATCTGGAACCGGATCTGGCGGGCTTCCATGCTGGCGGTGTTTACTATCCCGATACCCGGTTCACCGTATCGCCAGTGGCTGTTTGTCAGCGCTATGCAGAATACTTTGTCAGTCAGGGGGGCATCCTGATTGAAGATGAGGTATGTCAGGTTGAGGTAAACGGGCAGGGCGTAAATCTGCGGCTTTCGGACACCGCGCAAGCATTCGACCGCTTGGTTATGTGCGCCGGGGTAGCATCGGTCAAACTGCTGAAACCGCTGGGTTGTAACTTTCCGCTGGTCAGTGAACGGGGCTACCACCTGACACTGGATATAAATGGCAAACAGCTCAGCCGCCCGGTGGGCTGGCTTGATAAAGCGGTATTCCTGACGCCGATGGCTGATGGTGTTCGGTTGGCGGGAACTGCGGAGTTTGCGCATGCTGATGCTCCGCTGAATCAGGAGCGGGCTAACGCGATGCTGGAACATGCCAAAGTTATGTTGGGACTGGACCCTGAAATCAGGTCGACCTGGGTGGGTAGCCGTCCATCAACCCCGGATTCGCTGCCGGTTATCGGGGCGCTGAAACAGCATCCTCAGATTGCGGTGGCATTCGGTCATGGTCATCTGGGCCTGACGTTCGCCGCAATCACCGGCGAACTTATAAAACAAACACTGTCCGGTGAGGCGACGTCGGTTGATCTCAGCCCCTTTGCCCCGGAACGATTTAGCTAAGGTAAGAATATGATTATTAAGGGTGGTATCAATATTTGTGGTGTTCCGTTGGGGGTAATCTCTCTGGAGTCCTACTTCCCGAAACCGGACGGCCATATCAAGCATCCGGCCAGTTTTGATTTTCCTATCCTGTACAAAACTGTGCAGGGCGCAACCATTGATCGCCTGATCCGTGAGCGTGATCCGGAACTGCTTAAGCCTTTTATCGAAGCGGCGCAGGAGCTGGAGCGCGAAGGCGTGAAAGCGATCACCGGCAGCTGTGGTTTTCTGGCACTGCATCAGCAGGCACTGGCTGATGCGGTCAATGTGCCGGTATTTATGTCCAGCCTGATTCAGGTACCGCTGGTGTCCCGGATGTTGAAAGCTGATCAGAAGGTCGGCGTGGTTGTTGCTAACTCAGAAGCACTGACGGCCGATCACCTGAGTGGTGTGGGTATTGCTGATGAGCCGATGGTGGTTGCCGGTATGCAGCATCAGCCTCAGTTTGCAGAGGTTATTCTGCGCGGTGAAACTGATGATCTGGATATGGATATCTTTGAACAGGAACTGACCGGTGTGGTGGCAGCGATGCTGGAACAGAATCCTGATGTTGGTGCCATCGTGCTGGAGTGCACCGATCTGTCGCACTTCGCGCCAAAGTTGCAGGACCGATTTGGCCTGCCGGTGTATGACCTTTCCAGCCTGACCCGGATGGTGGTGGCCGGGGTTGATCGTCAGATCGCCTGACGGTTTCACTACTGATTGCTTTATAGCGGCTCTGTTCTCAGGGCCTGATCTCTTCGCATATATGCGGCTCCAGAGTCAAAGGTGGATTCGGAACACCTGTCGGCTCCTTTGGCAGATACTATCCTGTATACTTCGCGGTTCCTCAGCCGGGTAGTATCTGCTGTCTTTTTTCTCCCCGGTGATTTCAATTCGCAGACTAATCGTAGCTATCATTGTTGATATAACAGTGAAATACCGCCGGTAAACCGATGAAGAAAGATGAATTCGATCAAGTGCAGGAGCTGGAAGAGAAGTACGATTCAGAGCTGCAAACCCGTCGGTTATCCCCTGGCATGGAGTCTGTCTGCGGCCTGTTTCTGTTTCTGTTTGTGCTTTATCACTATATAACCGCAGGCTTTGGTATTCCGACAGACTACTGGCATATGGGCATCCATCTGTCCGGTGTGCTGTCGATGATCTTTATCTACTATGCCGGATTCAGACGTTCAGATCAGCGCAGCCGTGATGGTATCAGCCCGGTACCCTTCTATGACTTCATTTTTGCCGGGCTCAGTGTCATCACTGCTCTGTATATCGGTGTTACCTGGATGGGATTGGATCTCAGCCTGTTTGGCATAGCGTCTCTTGAGGAGCAGGCGTTACGACAGGGTAATCCTGCTTCACTGGATATAATTGCCGGAACTGTACTGATAGCTCTGGTGCTGGAGGCAACCCGGCGGACGCTGGGGCCGGTGCTACCTCTGATTATTATGCTGTTTGCTGGCTATGCGCTGTTCGGTCAGCACATTCCGGTCGATATTCTGCGCCACCCCGGGGTCAGTTGGGGGCAGTTTATTAATAACATCTATTTCCCCGCCGAGGGAATTTTCGGTATTACGCTCTGGGTTGCTTCGACCATCGTGTTTCATTTTGTGCTGTTCGGGGTGATCGCTCAGCGGATGGGGCTGGGACAGTTTTTCATCGATATAGCGACGGTGATTGCCGGAAAGTATGCCGGAGGCCCCGCCAAAGTGTCGGTGGTTTCTTCCGCTTTTTTCGGCACCATTTCAGGTTCATCTGTGGCGAATACGGTCTCAACCGGTTCCCTGACTATTCCCAATATGAAGCGACTGGGTTACCCCGGCTATTTTGCCGGTGGTGTGGAAGCTGCCGCCAGTGCCGGTGGGCAGATTACGCCGCCGATCATGGGCGCGGCGGCTTTTATCATGGCCGAGAATCTGCAGATCCCTTATGGCACCGTGGTGCTGGCAGCGCTAACGCCGGCCATAATGCATTACATCGGGGTGCTGACGATCGTTCATTTCAAGGCCAGAAAACTCGGATTGAAAGGCTGTGCGAAGGAAGACATTCCTCAGTTGCTGGCTGTCTTTCGTGAGGGCTGGCCAACATTGATTCCGCTGATTGTACTGATCACCGTTCTGTTCAGTGGTTTCACACCGTATATGGCGGCTTTTTCCGGGATTACGGCCTGCGTACTGGTGGGGCTTGTTAACCCGCGTAATTGCATCCGCTTGCATGATATCTACGATGCGATGCGTATGGGAGCCCGTTATGCTCTGGCGGTAGGGGCTGCCTGTGCTGCGGTTGGTATCGTAGTGGGGGTGATTACCACTACCGGGGTGGCTTTCCGGCTCGGATTCCTGGTAACCAGTGGAGCTCAGCAGATTGGTGAATCGTTGTTACAGACGGTTGCCTGGCTACCGTTCGAACTGTTTACCTTGAATGAGGTGACGCTGTTTATCTCTCTGGTGCTGATCGCGATCGCCTGTATCCTGATGGGGGCCGGACTCCCGACAGCCGCGCTGTACATTATGCTCAGCGCCGTGGCGCAACCTGCTCTGGCTAACCTGGGCGTGCCGGCGTTGGCGGCGCACCTGTTTGTGCTTTATTACGGGGTACTTTCTGAGATTACACCGCCGGTCTGTACCTCGGCCTATGCCGCGGGAGGTATCGCCAATGCCAATCCGTTCCGGACCGGAATGACCGCCTTTTCTCTCGGTAATGCCAAGATCATGATGCCGTTCGTGTTTGTGTATTCGCCGGCGATGCTGATTGTACTGGATGACTATTTCAGCTGGGCGGAATATCTGCAGACAACCCTGACCTGTGTGGCTGGCATCTTTCTGTTCGGCATCGCTATCAGCGGCTATATGCTCAGGGATCTGAATCTGTTTACCCGTTTGCTGACGTTTATTGCGGCGTTGCTGATGGTTGTGCCGGGGAGTGAATCTGATCTGTATGCGCTGGTACTGCTGGTACCGGTGATTGCCCATCAGTTGATGTTGGCAAAACAGAACCCTTCAGTTCAGATCACCTGATTACAGCTATTAAATCAATAGTACTGAAGCTGCCAACCGGTCAGCTCAGTGACAGCTTTAATCGCGTCAGATACCCGCTGTTGAGCACTGGCAGGCAAGCGGGTAGCGATAATGCAGCCAACGGTGCGCTGATGATCCGCCCAGCGAACCTTATCAACCTGATAGCCCGCACCCCTGAGTTGTTGGACAGATTGCTGGCTCAGCTCCGTTTCACCACCTGTTTCTCCTGTGCCGGTGATGGGTAACCAGAACATCACTGCGGGTCTGGCCATACGCTGCTCAAATTCCAGCAGATAGTTCAGATGCGGGAATGTCGGGTTCTGCTCCGAATACAGCCCGGGTGGATCGATAAAGATAAAATCACTGGTTGAGATAGCTCTATCTTCGGGCAGCGCCGGGCAGGGGACAATACTGTGATGAGTGCCGCCAAAGCACCGCTTAAGACTTTCCAGCGCTGGCGCCGAGATATCATAGAGTGTCATAGATGCTGTAATGCCCCGGGCACTAAGAGTATCTGAGGCGATCAGGGCTGATCTGGGATAGACGCCGCCTGACAAAGCCGGGCGGGACAGATACCAGTCACGGTAGTTCTGCAGATCTTTATTCTGTACCGCCTTCAGAGTTTGATGGATCTGACCGATACCCTGTTGCCATTCATTGCCTTCAAGCAACGGGTTAATGCTGTATCCGGCAAACAGATCGATGTAGTTAAACTCAGATCCTGCGTGTGCTTCTCCAAGAGCGCTGAGGGCTGCCATCAGGGCCGGGTGTTTGATCAGGTCGCCCTGATTGCCTGCCTTGATATTGTGATCATATAGACGCATAAAGCGGTTTTTCCTCGGCGGGTGTTGCTGGCAGGCTAACTGAAATAGCGTGCTACTGGAACTAAAATTTCCGTGCTAAAACCGCTAAGCTGAGACTGTTCAAAGTAAGCAGGAGTTTTCGATGCAGTTTCAGAAACTGATAGCCGGTATCACGGTCGTCGCCAGCCTGATGCTGACGCCTCTGTCCGAGGCGGCAGGTATGCAGTTTTTTCGTATCGGTAGCGGCAGTGCCGGTGGTTCCTATTTTCCTATCGCCGGGCTGATCGCTAACGCCATTAGCAATCCACCGGGATCACGTCCCTGTGATCAGGGCCGCAGTTGCGGTGTGCCTGGTCTGGTGGCGATGGCGCAGTCATCCAATGCTTCTGTGGCAAACGCCACAGCCGTACAGAACGGACAGATGGAATCAGGGCTGGCGATTGCCGGTATCGTGCACACGGCATTTAATGGTGAAGGGCGTTTTGAAGGCCGGGCTTACGACAAAATCCGGGTAATCGCGAATCTGTTTCCGGAAGAGCTGCATCTGGTATTGCCGGAGGGTGGCCAGATCACTTCACTGGCTGAACTGAAAGGTAAACGGGTGGGTATTGGTCAGGCAGGCTCAGGGACTCAGGTGGCGATTCTGAATCTGCTTTCCGCGTTCGGTATTGATCGCAGTAATATCGATGAGGCTGAACTGAATAACTCGCAGAGCGCTGAACAGATAGCTGACGGTCAGCTGGACGCTTACTTCTATGTTTCCGGAACACCGGTTGCTGCAATGGTTCAGCTATCCGCTACAAGAGGTATGGAACTGTACTCGTTTACTGAGCAGGAACTGCAGACGATTCAGACGGCACTGCCTTACTACTATGCAACGGTGATCCCGGCCGGTACTTACGAAGGAGTTGAGTATGATGTGCAGACCGTTGCCGGTGGCGCTCAGTGGATGGTCAGCTCCGATGTTTCAGAGCAGCTGGTGTATGACATTACCAAAGCGCTGTGGAATGACAGTACCCGTAAACTGTTCAGCAATGGTCATCCCAAGGCGCGTCTGATTCAACTGGATACTGCACTCAGTGGCGTGACTATTCCGCTGCATCCGGGCGCTGAAAAGTACTACCGTGAGGCCGGTTTACTGGAGTAAGACTCCGGCAGCGAGACCTGTCTATGACGGACAGGTCTGGCGCGCAGTTTCCAGATCTGCCCGTGTCTCTATTCTGCGGGCCCATAACAGCGCGACTGAGCCTGCCAGCATAACCGCCAGAGTCAGAATCAGGCCATTCTCAAAGTTGCCATAGTGCTCCGCCATATAGCCGACGATAGCCGGTGCAATCATCTGTGCCAGTCCGTAGCTGAAGGTAAGACGACTCATGGGCTTGGTCGGATTATCCGGAAACAGTCGGCCGACCATGGCCAGCATCATGCTGACAATACCGATAAAGCTGGCTCCGTATATCAGCGCACTGATCAGTACTGCGACGAACTCCTGGCTGACAATCAGGATCAGAATGCTCAGCGCATTGAGCAGATAAGCGAGCAGTAAAGCCTGCCATCGGCCGGTACAGTCAGCGACCCTGTCCCACAGGCCGCTGGCCGGTGCGCAGGCCAGTCCGGCGACCAGCCAGATAATCCAGCCGCGGCCATCCAGTGCCGGGATGCTTTCCGATATAGCGATCAGGAAAGTCGCCGAGATGACATAGCCGGCGCCGGCGCAGAAGTATGCAAACTGCAGTACTGGCATAAAACTACCGGGCAGAGCCGAGTGTTGCGTAGCGGTGTTTGTCAGAGGCTGTTCCTGACTGAAATCGGGCAGCCAGAAAAATACCGGGATGATCAGGGCCAGAGTAATCAGGGCATATACGTGCCACTGCATTGACCAGCTCAGGCGGGTTTCGATCTGCACCGCTGTCATTGCAGTAATCACGATGCCGATACCCAAACCGGCAAAGAACAGGCCGAGTACCGCTGGATGGCGGTGCTTGATCAGCCAGTGCATGAGCAATCCTGCACCCAGTAGCATTCCTGCGGCACTGCTGAGACCCGACAGATAGCGCAGCAGATACCAGAGCGGTTCAGAGGTAGTGAGTCCCATAGCTGAGCTGGTCACAACAGCGGTGGCCAGTCCGAGTTTGAACAGCTGCGCTTTGAGCGCCAGATTCCTGATAAATGAGATCAGCAGGGCACCGCTCAGGTAGCCAGCATAATTGGCGGCAGCAAGGTAGCCTGCTACTGCTTCACTGAGGCTGGCTTCTTCGGTCATTTCAGGAATCAGCGGGGTGTAGCAGAAGCGTGCAATGCCCACGGTGGCAATAACACCCAGCAGGCAGGTGAGTAACATGCGGCCTTTACTGATCTCCGACATTGGCTTTCTCCGACACAGACTTGATTGATCATGGAGCCAGAGTAATGCGTGATTGGAATGTTTTCTTTCTATATAATGACAAAATATATCTAATCTCGGACAGTGCCGGATATGCAGCGAAACAGTGCTCTCGAATTAAACCTTCTGACCATGCAGACCCTCCCGAGAGAGCTGTTTGTACGTCAGGAAAAAATGCCTGCTCAGCATTACTTTGCGCCCCACCATCACAGCTGGCATCAGCTGCTGTATGCGGTTGAAGGAGTTCTGGTAGTTGATCTGGTCGGGGAGCGCTATTTTGTGCCGCCGGAACAGGCAATCTGGCTTCCGGCGGGCTGCCAGCACAGCGTCTATAGCGAATACGGTGCTGACCTTAAAAGTCTGTATATCGATAGCAGCTATTCACTTCTGGGGTGTGGCAAAGCATCAGTGCTGCATATGACCGCTCTGGTGAGGGAGCTGATACTGGCGGCTGCTGAGTTTGAGCCAGAGTATCCGCTGCAGGGGTATGAGAATGATCTGGTGCAGTTGATACTGCAATCTCTGGCACGGTTAAAGCGGGAGTCGCGATATCTGCCCTGGCCGGTCAGTGAGGATCTGATCTTACTTTGTAATCGCTTGTACAGGGAGCCGGATAATATTGAAACATCCGCTCAACTGGCTGACTTTATGGCTGTTTCTGTGCGTACCCTGGACCGTCGCTTCAGAAGAGAAACTGGGATGTCACTGAAACAGTGGCGGCTGCAGCTCAGACTGATGCAGGCCATTGAGCTACTCAATACGGATCAGAGTATCACCGGGATCGCGCTGGAGCTGGGCTACAGCTCCGCATCGGCATTTATCTTTATGTTCCGGGAACAACTAGGGATAAGCCCTTCGCAGTACCGCAAATCGATAGTTGTCAGTCCGGTGAAAGCCAACGGGTTAGCAGGCTGATCACCGGATTAGTTTCATCGCCATCTTTACGCCAGATAAGGTATAAACCCTGTTCTTTGACAGGAGCAGGCTGATGAATGATTGTCAGCTTTCCCGTGGCTAACTCCTGCTCAACTAAAATGCCCGGTACCAGAGCAACTCCCTGATGATTAACTGCGGCGTCTATTGCCAGATGGGAGTGGCTCAGGTTCAGGGCTTGCTCCGGTCGGCGTCCTAATAGCTGTTCCCAGGATCGGTGACCATCTTCTATCAGTTTGAGATCGGCAAAATCAGTCATCGATGTTGGAATCTGGTTTTCGGCAAGGAAGTCCGGAGCGCAGACAATCAGCAGGCTGAGGTCTGCCAGTCGCTTGTAGTCCAGGTTTTTCTCATCAGGAGCCTGACCCTGCCTGACTGCCAGGTCGACATCTTCCTGATCGAAATCCGTCAGCTTTTCGCTGGCGCTGATACGGACATTAATATCAGGGTAGCGGGCAGAGAACTCTGCGAGCCTTGGCATCAGCCACTTTGTCACTACAGAGGGAGGAGCGCTGATGGTCAGTTCGGCTGTGCATCCTGTCAGTTCCCGGGTGGCATTATTTATCAGGCTCAGAGCTTCTCTGACTGCCTGATGGTAACGCTCACCTTTCTCCGTGAGCCTGATGCCGCGGGCATGGCGCTGAAACAGTTGTACTCCAAGATCCTGCTCCAGCTTTCTGATCCGCTGCGCGACGGCGCCCTGGGTCAGAAACAGCTCCTGGGCTGCCAGTCTGAAATTAAGATGGCGGGCTGCAGCATCAAACATCGTCAGAGTATTCAGGTTCACCGGTTGTCCTGTCTTAAGCCAGTAGATTTTCTACATTCTTGGCGCAGTTCATATGATTAGTCAACTTTCCTGACGCGCCGTATGGTGTCCTGACAAGAGCAGACGTGGTGTTGGCTCAACCAGGAGAAGAGTGATGAATACTTTGCTTTCACGTTTTATACCTGCCGGTGAGCAGACTGCATTCTGGATTAAATGGGTTGCATCGGTGATCCAGATACTTGGTTATACAGCCACAGGTTTCGGCCTGACCCCTCTGAATATCTACCTGTTTCTGGTGGGACTAGTCGGATGGTTTATCGTCGGAGTCTTGTGGAATGACAAGGCCATTATGCTGATTCATCTGGTGGCACTGGCGGCGATGTTTGCCGGAATAGTGAGCTGACTTTATGCCCTCAAAAGGTGATATAAGCTGTCTTTATAGATAGTAAAAAAATCTTGAATTGACCCGCGCTGAATTACTTGGATAATGCCGCTTCCTTTCAAACTTAAGTATTAGGATCGGTATACGGGAATGCAGCATAATCAGGGCCAGGGTGGTCTGTTCTGGACCACAGCCTCTTTTATCGTCTGGGGGCTGATGCCTCTGTTCTATCAGCACCTGAAAGGTGTTGAGGCGATGGAGATTTTTGCATTCCGGGTGCTCTGGTCTGTACCGTTGATGGCGCTGCTATTGTGGGTGACGGTGACACCTGCCCGGGTCTTCAGACTGCTGCTGGAGCCAAAAACCTTTTTCTGGCTGTTTCTGTCGACTGCCTGTATCTCCACCAGTTGGTATCTGAATACCTGGGGGGTGACCCATGGGCAGGTACTGATGGTGAGTCTGGCATTCTTTCTGATTCCGCTGATCAATATCCTGATCGGTGTGTTCTACCTGAAAGAGAAGCTTAATGGCTTGCAGAAGCTGGCGATGGGGTTCTGTCTTATCGGTTTTGCTTATGCCTGCCTCAGCCTGGATGCTTTTCCCTGGTTGACGATCGGTATAGCGCTGGCATTTGGCAGCTATGGTCTGATTAAAAAACAGGTGAAGATCGATACCCTCAATGGGCTGACAGCAGAAGCGATCCTGATGGTGCCATTTGCACTGTTTTATCTGATCGGAATGGCGGAAAACACCAGTTATGCGACAGATGAAGGCAATACCCGTTTACTACTGATGCTGACAGCGCCAATGACGATCCTGCCGCTGGGGCTGTTTGCGTTCGGGGTGAAGCGAATGAAGAACCTGTCCAGTATTGCGGTGCTGCAGTATCTGGAGCCAACACTGTATTTCCTGCTGGCGGTATTCGTATTCAAAGAAGCGGTGGACAGTGACCGGCTGATTACTTTCAGTCTGGTCTGGGTTGGCTTTATTCTGTTTACCCTCGACAGTCTGCGTCGGACCCGGCATCTGCGTCGACAGCGGCGTGAGGGTGAGGTACTGGCGGCAGCCGGTTAAACTTTTCAGGTTAATCTTTTCGGATAGGGCGAGACGGGCCTATACTCCCGCTCGCCCGGATTCCGGCAGCGGATCTGTGTTACCGCTGCGCAGAACTCATTGTTAACTATAGCTCAACTAATGAGCTCAACTGATGAGCTTAGCTGATGAGCTCAACTGATAGTACCATCAATCGGAGAGGAGGCGCTGGCGTACATCTTTCTTGGCATACGTCCGGCAAGATAGCCTTCGCGGCCACACTCCACCGCTTTACGCATTGCCTGCGCCATCAGCACCGGCTTTTTAGCATAGGCAATTGCGCTGTTCATCAATACACCGTCACAACCCAGTTCCATCGCAACAGTTGCATCGGATGGTGTGCCGACGCCAGCATCAACGATAATCGGTACCTGAGCATTTTCCAGAATGATGCGGATATTGTTGATGTTCTGCAGTCCCAGACCTGAGCCGATTGGCGCTCCCAGAGGCATTACGGCAACGCAGCCCATCTCTTCAAGTCGCTTGGCAACCAGAGGGTCATCGCTGGTGTAAACCATCACCTCAAAGCCATCATTAATCAGCGTTTCAGCGGCTGACAGGGTCTCAGTAACATTGGGGTACAGCGTCTTGTCATCGCCCAGTACTTCCAGTTTGACCAGATTATGGCCGTTCAGCAGTTCGCGGGCCAGGCGGCAGGTGCGTACGGCTTCTTCGGCGGTATAACAGAACGCCGTATTGGGCAGAATGCAGTACTCGTTGGGCGATACCACATCCAGCAGATTCGGCTCGTTCGGGTTCTGACCGATATTGGTCCGGCGCAGTGCTACAGTGACGATCTCTGCACCACTGGCACGGATCGCAGCACCGGTTTCTTCGAGATCCTGATACTTGCCGGTACCGACCATCAGACGGGAGCTGAAGCTGCGCTCTCCCACAATTAAAGGGTCGTTCATCTCGATGTTCTGAGTCATCGGAATACTCCTGTAGCAGTGAATAGAATTGAGGGTGAGGGCTCAGCCACCACCGACAGCACGGACGATCTCTACCCGGTCACCTTCACGCAGGCGGGTCACGCCGTGTTCGCTACGGGGGATGATCTCGCGGTTTACCTCAACGGCAATACGCTTTTCCTTGAGATTCAGGGTTTCCAGTAGCTGCTCAAGATTATTGGCGCTGAACAGCTGAATATTTTCGCCATTAACAGTCAGACGAATCATAAGTACAAACCTCGTTTTGCGGATCTCTTCGGGTTGTGTGTGAGGAAAACCGCGTTTTTTATTTTTGCTGTATTTCCATATTGGGGGAATCCCGGGACCGGCTTTAAGTGCCAGATATCGGCTCTGTTTGAGTCCAGCAAACCGGTCATAACCCTGATTTCTGTGCTGGCATCATAGGGTCCATTTAACTGGTTCTAACTGGTTTTTGGTGAGGGCGAGTAGCTTAGAAGGCATCAACAAGCAGTGGGGCACACCTGAATGTGTCTGCCGGGGCTTATATCAGCCCGGTTTGCAGAACAGATAAAAGGAATGGGAGTCGTTACTCCCACCTCTGCATAACAATAAAATCCTCAGAGGAGGCGAGTATGACTTTTAACGCTAACGAATTTGATGCCAAGGAAGTAATCGGTAACGACCGTAACCACGTCTGGCACCACCTGACCCAGCACAAGCCATTCGAAGAAAATGATCCGATGGTGATTGTTAAGGGTGAAGGCATGCGCGTGTGGGATGCGAAGGGTAATGAATACCTGGACGCTGTATCTGGTGCAGTATGGACCGTTAACGTTGGCTATGGTCGTACTGAGATCGCCGACGCTGTTCGCGACCAACTGGTAACTATGAACTACTTCGCTCAGACAGCGGGTAACGTGCCAGCGGCACAATTCGCTGAAAAGCTGATCGAAAAAATGCCGGGCATGAGCCGTGTTTACTATTCTAACTCCGGTTCTGAAGCGAACGAGAAAGCGTTCAAGATCGTTCGTCAGATCGCTGAGCGTAAGTACGGCGGCAAGAAGCATAAGATCCTGTTCCGTGAGCGTGACTACCACGGTACTACCATTACTGCACTGAGTGCGACCGGCCAGTTCGAGCGTAAGAACCAGTACGGTCCTTTCACTCCTGGCTTTGTCGAAGTTCCACACTGCTGCGAATACCGTGCTCAGGAAGGTGCTGATCTGGCTAACTATGGCGTATGGGCTGCGGATCAGATCGAAAAAGTGATCCTGGAAGAAGGTCCGGATACTGTAGGTGCTCTGTGTCTGGAACCAATCACCGCTGGTGGTGGTGTTATCGAGCCGCCTGTAGGTTACTGGGATCGTGTTCAGGAGATCTGCAAGAAGTACGACATCCTGCTGCACATCGACGAAGTGGTTTGTGGTCTGGGTCGTACCGGCAAGTGGTTCGGTTACCAGCACTACGGTATCAAGCCAGACATGGTAACCATGGCTAAGGGGGTTGCATCTGGCTACGCAGCGATCTCCTGTACTGTGACCACTGAAGAAGTGTTCAACATGTTCAAGGATCCTGAAGATGCCCGTATGGACTACTTCCGTGATATCTCCACTTTTGGTGGTTGTACTGCAGGTCCTGCTGCGGCACTGGTTAACATGCAGATCATCGAAGATGAAAAGCTGCTGGATAACGTTGTTGAACAGGGCGAGTACCTGCGTGGTCGCCTGAACGAACTGAAAGAGAAGTACACCGTTATTGGCGATGTGCGCGGTAAAGGTCTGTTTGCCGGTTTCGAACTGGTTAAAGACCGCGAAACCAAAGAGCCTGTGGATGAGAGTGTTTCCGCTGCTATCGGTGCGCACTGTATGGCAAACGGCGTGATCATGGGCCGTACTAACCGTTCTTTCCGCGAGTTCAACAACACCATCTGCATGAGCCCGGCGCTGATCGCGACTCGCGCAGATATCGATACTATCGTTGAAGCGCTGGATAACGCACTGGCAGAGGTTGCGCCAAACGCATAAAGCCAGTCGCCTGATAACGATTCCGTTGTCCGTCTCCGGGACTATCGTCTGATCGCCTCCACCGACAGGTGATAGTCCCGGCACTTTAATCCGGAACTGGTCAGGCCAGTCCGGATTTATTTGTTAATGCTCTGGTGAAAAGTCTGACTTTTCGCTATACATATACCTAAATAAAAACAATAAGATAAAACAAAAGGTTACCGGGGCTTAAAAGTGCAGAGGCCCGACCAAACGGTGATGAATAACTATAATAAAAAGCACAGAGACAGGTTGTCTGGATAGCATCTGATTGCCAGCGGAGGATACGCTGAGCGCAGAGTCCACGCTATTCTGCCTGAGTCCGTCTCCGGAATGTGCAACTGAACAGAAGGCAGGACGAATGTTTCAGCTTTTCCATTTAACGCCGGGACAGGGCGGCAGTTTGCAACAACAGCTGCGTGAACAGATCGCTAGCGCGATCCTGAACGGCAATATACCTCTGGATAGCCCGCTTCCTTCGAGCCGCAAGCTGGCACAGCAGCTGAATGTGGCCCGGAATACCGTGGTTCTGGCCTACGAGCATCTACTTGATGATGGCTACCTGATCGCCCGGGAGCGAAGTGGTTACTACGTTAATCCGGATATTCTCAATAATCAGGCCAAAGCAGAGATCCCTGTGGGCAGTGGTGAAGAGCTGGAGCAGCGCACCCCGCCAGACTGGGAAAAACGCTTTAAACTCAGACCCAGTGCCCAGGAAAATATTGTAAAACCCCGGGACTGGCAGAAGTATGATTTCCCGTTTATCTACGGCCAGTTTGATTCCTCACTGTTTCCTACCGTTAACTGGCGTGAGTGCTGTCGTGATGCGGTCAGTGGCCCGGCGATCAGTGACTGGGCGGCAGACCGGTTTGACAACGATGACCCATTGCTGGTGGAACAGATCCGTACCCGGCTGCTACCGCGGCGTGGGGTCTGGGCTTCGGCCGATCAGATTCTGGTCACCGTAGGAGCTCAGCAATCCCTCTATATGCTGGCGCAACTGCTGCTGGATAAGCACAGTACGATGGGGCTGGAAAATCCGGGCTACGTAGATATCCGCAATATCGCCACACTGAATCCGTCCCAGGTTAAACCGATTCCGGTGGATCAGGATGGCATGATCGTTGATGATCAGCTGAAGGGATGTGATCTGGTCTACACAACCCCGAGTCATCAGTGTCCGACCACTGTTACCATGCCGATTGAACGCCGTTATGAGCTGCTACGCCGGGCCGATGAAGATGATTTCCTGATCATCGAGGATGACTACGAAAGCGAAACCAATTTCAAATCGAATCCGATACCAGCCCTGAAGAGCCTGGATAAGAATGACCGGGTAATCTACATCGGCAGTCTTTCCAAGACTCTGGCACCGGGCCTGCGTATGGGATATCTGGTGGCGCCTGCTGAGCTGATCAAAGAAGCCAGAGCATTACGGCGGCTGATGGTTCGCCACCCGGCGACCAATAACCAGCGCTCGGTGGCACTGTTCCTGGAGCGGGGTTATCACGACTCGCTGATCATGAATATCACCCGCAACTATCAGGCCCGCTGGCGGGCGATGGATGAAGCGCTGACCAAGCACCTGCCGGAATCCCATACTGCGCCGACCTTTGGCGGCTCCTGTTACTGGGTGAAAGGACCGGAAGGTCTGGATGCCGATGAACTGCGTTGCCGGGCGAAGGAGGAGAGTATCCTGATCGAGTCCGGCGCGATCCATTTCCTTGAAGATCCACCGCCGAAAAATTACTTCCGTCTGGGCTACTCTTCGATCTCGACGGACAGGATCGAACTGGGAATCAAGAAACTGGCTGATCTGATCCATTCTGCGGTCTGAACAGCGCTTTAAAAACACTCAAAACGCCACCTGGATCAGGTGGCGTTTTTGTTGTCAGCCTAAAACCACCTCCTATGGAGGTGGTGATCGTTTACT
>JAOXSA010000018.1 GCA_025800245.1 Amphritea sp.
GCTGTGACGCAGGTTTGACCCGGTGATGTGGAAAAAGAACACAAGGATATTCGCACCCAGCACAGTATAAAGATCAACCTTGCCCCCAAACAGGAATACAAAGAGCGGGATCACAGAGCCCTGCGTAACCACACCGCGAATGCCATACAGAATGCCCTCTAACGGGTGAACCCGGTAAACCGTGATCGGCGTCAGGGTTTCGGCGGAATGATGGGTCTTGTGGATCGCCCAGAGAACTGGCCATTTATGCATCCAGCGATGTGCCAGATATTTGGTAAAATCATCCGTCAGAAACAGCGCAAGGGTGAACAGCGACACCGCCAGCCAAAGCGGAGCACTGCTGAAATACCCGGCCTCGACCCAGCCCAGCCCATGCAGGAAGAAATAGACCGACGTGGCAATGGCCATCTGGCTTAGCATCAAAGGCGAGATGAACCCGGTGAACAGCCGGTTGACGACAAAGATCTGATAGTCTGCCAGCGCGGATTTCGAAAAGAACACTTTGCGGTCAAAGACGCGCGTCA
>JAOXSA010000041.1 GCA_025800245.1 Amphritea sp.
CAAGCCAAATTTCTCAGAACGCAGGTCAATGGCTCCATCACGGGCCGTAAACCGCAATCGGCCATTAATGTTACTCAGCGCCGGCGCACCATAGTAATCGCCAACGCTGACACCAGACAGGTCGCCTACCCCAGTAAAGTCAGCCCAATCGGCAGAGTGCCAATTCAGAGCAAGGTGCTTCAGTACACCTTTCGGCTTGAGCTTATCCAGTGCATCCGCCAAGGATTCATCTAAATACACTTTACCTTGGAACCAACGGGTGACCTCTGCCAGATCGATAGCACTGACACCCAACGACTGTGGGATCAAGCTTCCCTCTTTCCAATCAGCCTGCGCCACAGCAGGACCTAGCCTCATCGTACGATCTGAACCCTTGATCACAAACTGGCCAAGGGTCAGTTGATAAGCGTGATCAGACGTTTCAGCTACCGCAAAGTCAGCGACAGCATGGTCAATCGCTTCAAGTCCGGGATCGTTGAAACTCAAAGTGTCGATATGCAAGCGCCCCTGCAGCCCACTTAGG